>CAZUNK010000169.1:0-3022 GCA_964622285.1 uncultured Spirochaetia bacterium | reverse complement strand
CTTATATAATAATGTTATACATCAAGTCAATTTTTTAATGCAAGTACTATCAAATCCATGCAGTCCATATGTGACTCGGTTAAAATGCCATATTTTTTATCCCAGTCTTTTTGGTATCTTAAAAGTTGTTCTCTCCCTGCTTTTATATTACCGTGCCTTTCAACTTCTACTGGTATAACAATATCTTCCCCATTTATAAAGATGACAAAATCAGCGTTCCCACCTTCCTTACTGATTTCAATAGTAAATTCATTTTTTTCTTTTATTATTAGGAATTTTAGGATTTCCTTTCTTGAGATTAAAAAGTTCTTTTGCCTGTAAAACCTCTTTGACAAAATCCTGAAGTTCTCCAATTTCTTTATTCCTATAGAAATCTCCTTCCGTTTCCCAACGATTTTTCAATTCTTGAATTGTTGTTTGAACCATTACAAACACTCCTTTATCGTATTAGTTCCTTGTCCAGATCAGATCATATACCTGCTTTTTCCTACGACGCGTAAGCCACGGACCTTACCTCCCGGATAACGGTTACTTTTACCCTGCCGGGATAAACCACTTCTTTTTCTATTTTCTTTGCGATCTCATGTGAAAGCATTGCCGCTTCATCGTCGTTAACGTTTGAGTTCTGAACCATGACCCTGACCTCTCTGCCCGCCTGAATTGCATAGCATTTCTCAACCCCCTGGAACGAGTTTGCTATCTCTTCAATGCTCTGGATCCTGTTGATGTAGGTTTCATAGGACTCTCTCCTTGCGCCCGGCCTTGCAGCAGAAATAGCGTCTGCCGCCTGAACCAGCAGAGGCAGTACGCCCTGCGGCTGAGGATCATGGGACTTTGCGCATGCATCCACAACTTCCTCAGGTTCACCATATTTTTTCACAAGGTCAATTCCAATATCAATATGTGAACCCTGTACTTCATGGTCCACCGATTTTCCTATATCATGCAGAAGTCCCGCTCTTCTTGCCAGCTTGTCGTCAAAACCGATCTCAGAAGCCAGCATGCCGCATATAAAGCCCACCTCTACCGAGTGGTTGAGTATGTTCTGTGAGTAGCTGGTCCTGTATTTCAATCTTCCAACGTAGTGAATGAGCTCAGGGTGCATATCGGATATGCCCAGTTCAAAAACCGCGTCTTCCCCTGCCTTCTGTATCTCTTTTTCTATTTTCTCCTCAACCTCTTTAACTATCTCCTCTATCCTGGTTGGATGTATGTGTCCGTCCTCGATCAGTTTTTCAAGGGATTTTTTCGCAACTTCCCTTCTTATCGGGTTCAGCGAGGATATAACCACGGTCTCAGGAGTATCGTCAATTATCAGATCCACCCCTGTCCGCAGTTCCAGAGACCTGATATTCCTGCCTTCACGGCCTATCACCCTGCCCTTCATGTCGTCACTGGGCAGATTAACCACAGAAACGGTCTTCTCTCCGCTGTACGTCCCCGCGTACCTCTGTATCGCAAGGGAAATTATGTTCTTTGCCTTTTCCTCAGCCGTTTTATTAAGCTCCTCCTCTATCTCCTTCAGCTTCCTTGCTGATTCATGCTTTGCCTCGTTCTCAACGATATTGACAAGTTCCTGCTTGGCGGCATCTCTGCTCATTCCGGCTATCTCTTCAATCTTCGCCTTTGCCTGCTCAATTACAGAATCAAGCTCTCCCTGTCTTGCTTCGAGCTGTGATTCCTTATGGACAAACTCCTTCTCCATTTTTTCAACCTGGGCGAGTTTTTTGTCATAGGTTTCGTATTTTTTATCTATGACCTCTTCTCTGCTCTGCAGCCTCTGCTCAATTTTGGAAAACTCCTTCTGCTTCTGACCGATCATTTTGTCAAGATGTGAGCTTTTTTTCTCAACGGTCTCCTTTGCCTTCAGCTCACTTTTCATTATCAGCCGTTCCGCCTCCTTCTGAGCGTCGTCAAGCACGGACCTGGCTTTACGCTCATTGGCCTCATGCCTTTTACCTACTACCAGCTTTCTGTACCCAAAATGAATTCCAATGCCTGCTGCAAAAGCAGCTATGAATATAATAATTGCAGATATAATGCTCATTATTTATTACCTCCTTGATCATAATGTTTACATTCCAGCACGCCGCTCTCGCTGACCAGATGCCCGGCTCTTTTATCAAGCGCGCTGGTGGGAAGAAAATCAAAAACCTGAAAGTTAAAGCACAGACCCACGATCCTGCCGCTTGGTACGAACTCCAGAGCTCTGTCGTAAAATCCTTTGCCGTAGCCCAGTCTGCCGCCCCATATATCAAAAGCCACCCCCGGAACGATAAAAAGCTCTATATCGCAGGTGTCTGTCTCAGGCAGGTGGGGCAAGGGTTCACAGATGCCGTACTTACCGCTCAGCATAAGGTCATCTGAGCTTTTCACTCTGCAGAAGACGAGCCTTTCTTTCTCCACTCTCGGAAACAGAACCGCTTTGCCCAGACTGAGAGAACGCTTAAAAACGGCCTGGGTATCCACCTCGTTCTTAAAGGAATGGTAAAGGGCAACGGTGCGGGAGCTGTTATAAAGGGAAGCTGCAAGCAGATTCCCGCAGATCAGTTTACTTGCCCGGGCTATACTTTCCCCAGGCAGCCGAAGGCGCCTTTTCAGAACGCTCCTTCGAATTACCTGCTTTGCTCTTCTGGAAAGTAAGCCGGAGATATTAAAGCAGCTTGGTTCAGGTTCAGCGTTATGACCACGGTATGATGAATTCTCATAAAAACTAAGCTCGGCTTGCTCCGTCCTCTCCAAACTCCCCCTGTAAATTGTCGGCTTTTGCAAGGGACCTGTCAAGCATCTCAACCAGTCCTCTTGACCTCTTTTCTGCACGGTTTTTATACTCCTCAAGTTCTTTTTCTGCTCTAAAAAGATCATCAACGATCTTAAAAGCCGTTAAAAGAAACGGTCGAGGAATCTCTGGAACTTCTTCATTATTTGAGAACTCTCTGACTTTACTTTCTAAAAACCGGGCGATTTCCTTTACGTATTGTTCTTCGGTATCAGTTTTAACCGTAAAACTCTGACCTAACAG
>CAZUNK010000168.1:0-8224 GCA_964622285.1 uncultured Spirochaetia bacterium | reverse complement strand
TGATGTGTGCCCTGCTGGGTTTTACAGGCACCTCACTTGCCCAGAGCGGGCAATTTTACTTTGGTATAACCGCAACCGGGGAATGGCTTGAAACTTCGTACGATAAAACCGTTGATAACACCGCTCCAAGTAACGATCTGCCTAGTCAAGGTCAGATCTATCGCAATAAAGACTCCATTGACGGCACGGCATATGGCGCTGGCATTTTAGCCGGGTACCGGGTACTGATTGGAGAAGGAAATTTTTTCATCGGCAGCGAAATTGACGCTGCGCTTCACGGCGACAAAGTGGAAGGAACGTTTGAAGGAGCAGGAACTTCCGAGGGGAGAAACCAGCTGGGGGAGAACTGGCCGGAGCGCTGGTCTTTTGAGAAAAAGCGAAGTTATGGCCTGACGCTCAAGGTGGGCGGAAGCCCGGAGTTTTTACAGACATATAAAACAAACATCTACGCAATTGCCGGGGTACGCCTCGTTCAGACGAAGTTCAGCGCTGATTATACCGGCTGTTCCGTTCCCACTCCCTGCACTGAACCCGATGATTTTGACTCAGGAACTCTGAGCAGAGACCCGAACCTCACCGCGTGGACGGGAGGTATAGGTCTGGAAAAAATGATGGGAGAAAAATTAGCAGTCAGGAGCGAGATACGTTACGCCACATACGAAAAAGAGGACTGGGTGAACTTTGCCAGCGATGGAAAGATAAGAGTACCTGCAGAAATAGACAGCGATGAAACCAGCCTGTCACTAAGCCTGATCTGGTATCCATAAAACCTGCTGTCTGCTTTTGTCTTCTCTCCGCTATGTCAGTTGCTGTATAATAAGATATAGAGTTAAAGACTAAAGTAAGATGAAAAAAACCTCTCAACCTTTTAAAGGCAGGGGAACAAGTTCCAACCTGACAGGCCGGTTTGAAAAGATCCAGTACACCTTTGATGAGAAGGATCCCGGCGACCTCGAAAAACCCAGGACCCAGTTTTACAGAGACACCACAAAAACCATCCTGACTTACAACGACAGCCCGGACAACGGATTTGCAGTTGGGATCAATCCATACAGGGGATGTGAGCATGGCTGTATTTACTGCTACGCAAGACCAACGCATGAATTTTACGGGCTGTCCGCAGGGCTGGATTTTGAAACGCAGATATTCGTCAAAGAGAACGCTCCTGAGTTGCTGAGAAAAGAACTAAGCCGTGACAAATGGAAACCTCAGACGGTCGCGATCAGCGGTAATACGGACTGCTATCAACCGGCGGAAAAACACTTTAAGCTGACGCGGAGCTGCCTTGAAGTATTTCTGGAATTTAAAAATCCCGTTGGAATAATCACGAAAAACCACCTTATAACCCGCGACATTGACATACTAAGGGAACTGTCCGCGGTAAACGCTGCGTTAGCAGTGTTGTCCATAACAACGCTGGACCCTGTACTTGCAGGCAAGATGGAACCACGTACATCACGGCCGTACCTGAGGCTTAAGGCCCTGGAAAAATTATCACAGGCGGGAATCCCGGCAATGGTTCTTGTGGCCCCGGTTATCCCGGGTCTGACCGATCATGAAATACCAAAGATCATTGAAAGCGCTGCAAACGCAGGCGCAAAGGAAGCAGGGTATACCGTTTTAAGGCTGCCCTACTCAGTTGCCGACATGTTCACTAAGTGGCTGGAAGATTACTTTCCCGACAGAAAAGACAGGATACTGAGCCGCATCAGATCCTTAAGAAAAGGAAAGCTGAACAGCTCTGAATTTGGAACCCGCATAGTTGGAGATGGAATATTTGCCGAACAGATCAGAAATATATTCAATCTGTCGTGCCGGAAAAACGGCATTAACAAAAACAAGATCATGCTTTCGGCAAAACATTTTAAAAATCCCTATAACAGACAGCAGGAACTCTTCAGCCGTATTTAGAAGCCTGGTCACCTCGCCGTTCTTTATTATCTGCCAGAAGGCTCAGCCTGTCCGTGTAAACTATACAAGCTACAATGTTTGATCTTAAGTTCGGAAGCAACAAAAAACAGCTGCTCAGCTGGGCAATGTACGACTGGGCTAACTCCGCCTTTGCCACAACGGTAATGGCCTCCATTCTGCCGATCTACTACAGTAGCGTAGCCGCATCAACTCTTACTGCGGGCAAAGCAACGATCTACTGGAGTTACACAATAACCATAGCTCTTATTATTACCGCGGTCATTTCACCCGTAGTTGGAGCAATATCGGACCACTCAAACAGGAAAAAGTTTTTCATCAAGCTGTTTGTCTCCGCAGGGGTTTTATTCACAGCGCTTCTTTACTTTATTGGCTCTGGAGACTGGATGATCGCGTCTTTGTTCTTTATAGCTGCAAACGTTGGGTTTGCGCTTGCGGAGATATTTTACAACTCCCTTCTGAAATTTATATGCAGGGCGGAGGAAACAGACGATGTTTCCACTTTCGGGTACGCACTTGGATACATGGGCGGGGGAACTTTACTGGTAATAAACGTTTTGATGTTCAAGCTGATTGAAGACTTTTCCTTAGCCGCCAGGCTCTGCTTTGTTTCAGCTGCAGTCTGGTGGGCCGTTTTCACCGTACCGCTGCTCCTGAACATCAAAGAACCATTAACGCGTATCAAAGCCCGTCAGCATGGTTACATAAAGGCTGGTTTTTCCAGACTGGCCTCAACCTTTAAAAACATAAGAAGCTATAAAAACCTTTTTCTTTTCCTTATTGCGTTCTGGATATACAGCGACGGCATAGGAACAATAATCAAACTGGCCGTTATTTACGGAACGGAGCTTGGAATAAGTTCCATGTCCCTGATAGGAGCGCTGATAGTTACGCAGTTTGTGGGCATTCCCTGCACCCTGCTTTTCAGCAAACTGTCAGGTTCAATAGGCGTTAAAAACTCCATATGCTTTGGACTGGCCGTATATGCTTTAATTTCAGTTTCAGCATACTTTATCAGCAGTGCCACTCACTTCTGGATACTCGCCGTTGCGGTTGGTACCGTTCAGGGAGGTACTCAGGCGCTCAGCAGATCTTTTTTCTGCTCGCTGACCCCAGAGGACAAAACGGCAGAATTTTTCGGATTTTACAGTATGAGCTCAAAATTTGCCGGAATAGCCGGGCCTCTTGTCTTTGCCTCTGTAAGTCAGATAACGGGCAACAGCCGGGTGGGAGTCCTGTCCCTTGTAGTATTTTTCATAGCGGGAATTATCGCACTGCGTTTCGTCAAAGAACCCGGTTCGTCAGAAAATGCTGAACTATCCTAAACAAGGTCTCTGGCTTTCCTGAGCTTTGCTAACAGTTTTAATATCTCGTCTGATCTGACTTTAAACCCGACCTTGTTAACAACAAACCTTGCCGTTACCTCCGTGACCATCTCTATCTCTTTGAGATTGTTTGACTTTAAAGTCTCACCCGTGGCCGAGAGATCCACGATCACGTCTGACAGCCCGGCGTTTGGAGCCAGTTCAACTGAGCCGTACAGCTTTACTACCTCCACGCTGACACCTTTTTTTACAAAGTAGTCATTGACCGTCCTTGGGTATTTTGTGGCAACTTTAACGGACGGCCTGATGTCCTTGAAACTGAAGCCGTCTGGAGCTGCCACGACAAGGCGGCATTTGCCGATCTTGAGATCCAGCAGTTCGTAAAGATTTGCCTTAACTTCATACAGCGTGTCCTTGCCAACAATGCCGCAGTCGGCCGCTCCGTATTCAACGTACGAGGGCACGTCCGTTGGTCTGATGATCAGTATCCTGAGCCCCTGCTCTTTAAATTCACAGATAAGCTTCCTCGAATCCGTATAAACGCCGGAAATATCAATTCCTGCTTTTTCAAATAATTTAACCGCCTCAGATAATAACCTGCCCCTTGATATTGCAATCGTGATCAATCTTTTTCCCTCCAAATTCTGGCACCCACCTTCTCCAGTTTTTTGTCCAGACCCTCATAACCCCGGTCAAGGTGGTATATCCTGGAAATTTCCGTTTTTCCCTGCGCCGCAACCCCGGCAAGTACCAAAGACGCGCTTGCCCTGAGGTCGCTGGTCATTATTTCTGCTCCTGACAGTTTAGACACTCCTCTTACGACCGCGCTGTTGCCAACCAGCTTGATATCTCCCCCCATTCTTCTAAGTTCCCCAACGTGCATGAACCTCTGCGGAAATATTGTCTCAGTAATAATGCTCATTCCTTTTGAAACGCACATAAGCGCCATGACCTGTGCCTGCATATCCGTGGGAAATCCGGGAAAAGGCAAAGTGGAAAGATCAATGCTGTCTGGCCTGTCGGTTCCCTTAACTCTCACGCCGTTTTTGATTTTCTTTATTTCAACCCCCGTCTGTATAAGTTTACCAACTAATGCTCCCATGTGCTCAATTTTGCAGTTTAGGACTTTCAGGTCCCCTTCATTAAAAGCTGCCGCAACCATAAAAGTCCCCGCTTCAATCCTGTCAGGCATAACTTCATAACTTTTTACGGGCCTTAGAGAACCCACTCCCCGGACCGTTATAATATCAGTTCCCGCACCTGAAACCTTAGCGCCCATTTTATTTAAACAGTTTTGCAGCTCCACTATTTCCGGTTCGCAGGCGGCGTTGAAAATAACCGTCTCTCCCTTTGCCAGGGCAGCCGAAAGCATTATATTTTCGGTCCCGGTAACAGTGGAGACATCAAAAGGCACGGTTCCTCCTCTGAGATTTTTCACTTTTGTTTCAACGTAGCCCTGATTTAAGTTGATACTTGCACCCAGTATTTTAATTCCCTTGATATGCTGATCTATTGGCCGCTCCCCTATGGCACAGCCTCCGGGAAAAGATACGCTGGCCCGGCCAAAACGCGCGGTCAGCGGCCCCAGTACCAGCACGGAAGCACGCATCGTTCTGACCAGTTCGTAAGGGGACTCCCATTTGTTTATACTGGAGGAATCAATCGTTAAATTCCCTTTTTCAAACTCAACTTTAGCTCCGAGCATTACAAGCAGCCTCGCCATTGTTCTCACGTCAGCAAGGTCAGGAACGTTGGTAAAGCTGTTTACCCCGGAGTTCAGAATGCACGCGGCCATCAAAGGCAGCACGGCATTTTTTGCACCGCTGACTTTCACGCTTCCTTTGAGGCTTTTTCCGCCTTCTATTAAGATCTTCTCCATTGCGCCTTTACCACTCTTTCAATGTTACATGTGTCTAAACTTACGTCCAACCGGCCATATCCTTCCAGTTTCAGAAGATCCATAACGCTCTGACATTGCCCTATCCCTATTTCCATGATCAGCCACCCGCCGTCCCTGAGCTTTTCCTTTGATCTTCTTACAACTTCCCTGATATGAAAAAATCCATCCTCTCCGCCAATAAGGGCGCATTCAGGCTCGTACATTCTGACCTCATCCTGCAGTCCCGCAAGATCTCCCGCAGCAATGTACGGGGGATTACAGACCACCAGATCAACTGATCCGTCCTTTACGCAGTCAGCAAAATTACCGTTCAAAAAAGCCGACCGAGAAGCCACGTGGTTCATTTCTGCGTTCTTATCTGCAACCTGAACTGCCGGAAAGGATATATCCGTCGATATTAACCTTATGTTCTTTCTTATTGAAGCAAGCACTATCCCTATGCAGCCGCAGCCGGTGCATAAGTCCGCAACAAAATACTCTTCCTGGTCTCCAATTACTTTCAGCGCCTCATCCACGACAAGTTCCGTTTCAGGTCTGGGTATGAGAACGTCTTTGCTGACGATGAACTCCCTTGAGTAAAACTCCTTCACTCCGGTTATATAAGAGCTGGGCTCTCCTTTAATTCTTCTGTTTATGAACTTGTCAAACTTTGATACACAGCCCTCGTCAAGCTGCATCTGCGGATGGGAGAAGATCAGCGCTTTGTTAACTCCGGCCGCACGGCACAGCAGGGAGGCCGCTTCAATAGCAGGTTCACAGACCCCCGCTTGATGTAACAGCGATTTACCTTTAGTATATATTTCCTTTAGCTGCATAGTAGAAATTAAAAAGTCAGAAAAAGTTGATAGATTGTATCCGTTAAGCGTCTTATTTTAAAGTAGCTTGGAAATTTTGCTCAGGGTAGATAAAGAGCGACCCTGCCGCCGATGAAAATAAAAGAGAACATTGACCTGATACGTGCAAAAGTGGCCGACGCTGCTTCAAAGGTCAGAAGAAACCCTGAGGACGTTACGCTGCTCGGAGTAAGTAAACAGGTGACAAAGGAACTGATAGCAGAGGCTTATAACGCGGGAGTTGTGAATTTCGGGGAAAACTACGCGCAGGAGTTCAGAGATAAATACGCTTATTTAAACCAGCGGTTCAATGATATAAAGTGGCACTTCATCGGACATCTTCAGAAAAACAAGATCAAATACGTGATCGGAAAAGCATCTATGATACATTCGGTAAACAGTCTGGACCTTGCAGAAGAGATAAATGAACGCTCGGAAAAACTGGGCATAAGCACCAGTATTTTAATTGAGATAAACTCAGGAGATGAACAGACAAAAACAGGTATGTCGTTCATAGACGCAGGAAACCTGATAAAAAAGGTAAAAAATCTGAAGAACATAGCCTTTAAGGGACTGATGACAATGGCCCCATATAACGAGAACCCGGAGTCGTCCCGTCCTTATTTCAGAAAGCTCAAACTGTTCAGCAACGAAGTGATAAAGGAACATCCCGGCGCAACCGAGATCTCAATGGGAATGAGCGGGGACTTTGAGGTTGCAGTTGAAGAAGGAGCAACTATCGTTAGAATAGGTTCAGCAATATTCGGGGAAAGGAACAATCAGAATGTATAAACTGGGTATAATCGGCGCTGGTAAAATGGCAGGAGCACTGTTAAGGGGCATACTAAGGGCAAAGGTCTATAGTAAAAGTGAAATTATTCTGAGCGACCTGGACAAAAGCAGGCTAATCCATTTTAAAAAAGAGCACGGCGTCAGTACAACCGAGTACAACAGGGAGCTGTCTGAACGTTCAGAAACCATCTTATTTGCCGTTAAGCCCCTGGACGTTCAGCCTCTGCTTCGGGACATTAAAAATCAGGTAAGCAGCAAAAAACTTTATATATCAATCGCAGCAGGCATAAAAACTTCTTTTATAGAGAAAGAGTTGAAAAAAGAGATCAAGTTAGCACGGGTCATGCCAAACAAAGCCGCAGTAGTGCAGCAAGGCGCCTACGGTATATATTTTAATAAACACGTTGAGGAAAAAGATAAAAACGTGGTGGAAAGCATATTCAGCCCCCTTGGACAGACTATTACCATAAACGATGAAGGATTAATTGATGTTGTAACCGGTCTCAGCGGAAGCGGCCCGGCCTACGTTGCCATCTTTGCTGAGGCACTTTCGGACGCAGGAGTAAAGATGGGACTGAGCAGAGAAGCATCTTCAAAGCTGGCTTTCCAGACGATCCTCGGAACTGCAAAACTGCTGCTTGAAAGGGGAGTTCATCCCGCAAAGCTGAAAGATATGGTATCATCACCTGGTGGAACAACTATTGCAGGCATACACGAACTGGAAAAATTTGGATTCAGAAATGCCGTGATCTCAGCCGTTGAAGCCGGCACGAACAAATCCAAACAATTATCAGAAGAAGAGGAAGACTAAAGATGACAACATTAATTCAGGCTCTGGCAACGGTTATTGACATGCTGCTCAATGTTTATTCCTTACTCATAATAGGAAGGGCGATCATTTCATGGGTGAGCCCCGACCCGTATAACCCGATCGTTAATTTTCTGAACACGGTTACCGAACCGGTAATGAAACACGCAAGGAGAATAATCCCTCCTATTGGCGGCACTATAGATATATCACCGATAGTTGTATTGGTGGTTATACATATAGTAAGAATAGCCATAAATCAGTTTCTTTTTAGTTTGATCAGTATGACGAGGCCCTTTTGAGAAAAAATCAATTAAACTTTCTTAAAGATTTACCCATTGATCTATGAAATTAAGCGACAGTGAGATCAGAGATATTAATTTCTATCTGCAAGAGGGCAAACCTCTTCCTGAAAAATACCGCTTTAAGCTATTTGACGAAACGCAACAAGTGGAACTTATATGGAACGGCAAGACGGATGAGGTCTGCAATGTCGTGCTACCATTTCAGATGATTGAGCAGGTGGATGAACCACGGGTGGAAAAGCCTCCAGCGCAGGCCGATATGTTTGACGAGCGCGGGCGGCAACTCAAAGGCTGGACAAACAAACTCATCTGGGGAGACAATAAACTTATCC
>CAZUNK010000167.1:0-2017 GCA_964622285.1 uncultured Spirochaetia bacterium | reverse complement strand
GCGGGGAGAGTTCATAGGCAGAAGAATAATTGACAGTTTAAAAAAAATAGAGAAAAAACAGGTTCCATTTGGCACCCTGGACATAACGCTGTACAGAGATGATCTGAGAAACAAGCTGAATGTGCCTGAACTGCAGGGGACCGATATAGGTTTTGATATAGATAAACTAAAGATCATACTTGTGGACGACGTACTTTACACGGGACGCACTATAAGGGCTGCAATAGACGCAGTAATGGACCTTGGGCGTCCATCCAAAATACAGCTTGCAGTGCTGATTGACAGGGGTCTTAGGGAACTGCCTATTCATCCTGATTTTGTGGGACTGGAGATAGAGACCTCAGATAAAGAAGAGATCAGTGTGTTTTTAAAAGAGCACGATAAAAAAGATGAAGTAGTGCTGATGAAAAATGGGTGAATTTAACAAAAAACATATAATTTCCCTTTCTCAGCTGTCTGCCGGGGAAATAAACCATATTCTGGATACTGCCGTGTCCATGAAACAGATAACGACCAGGGATCTAAAGAAAGTTCCCACTTTGCAGGGCGTTACCGTTGTTAATCTTTTCTTTGAACCCAGTACCAGAACGCGGTCTTCATTTGAGATCGCAGAAAAAAGATTAAGTGCGGACGTGCTTAATTTCACTTCATCGCAGAGCAGCGTGGTAAAAGGGGAATCGCTCATTGACACGGCTAAAAACCTGCAGTCCATGGGGGCAACGATAATAGTAATAAGGCATCCAATGTCAGGGGCGCCCTGGGTGCTGGCAAGAGAATCCACTGCGTCAATTATCAACGCGGGAGATGGCTGTCACGAACACCCCAGTCAGGCTCTGCTTGACCTGTTTACAATAAGGCAGGTAAAAGGGAAAATTAAAGGTCTAAGCGTCCTGATAGTCGGAGATATTCTGAACAGCAGGGTTGCAAGGTCCAACATTTACGGATTATTAAAGCTCGGGGCAAAGATCAAACTGGTGGGTCCAGGCTCTCTGATACCAGATTATTTTAAGCAGATGGGGCTTGAGGTCTTTTACAGACTTGAGGACGCACTTGTGAACACGGACGTAATTATTATGCTCAGGATCCAGCAGGAAAGAAAAAGCCTTGAGTACTTTCCATCAATCAGAGAATACTCCAGATTCTTTGGATTGACCGGGGCAAAGCTCAGACTGGCAAAGGATGACGTTATGATAATGCACCCGGGTCCGATTAACAGAGGAGTGGAGATGTCCTCTGAAGTTGCAGATGATAAAAGGTCGGTGATCCTTGATCAAGTTACAAATGGAATAGCTATAAGAATGGCACTGTTGTATCTGGTTGCCAGATGGAGGTCTGACGGAAATGATACTGATCAAGAATGGTAGAGTAATAGACCCCGTCAATAAAATTGACCGCGTTAAGAACATCCTTATAAACAAGGACCGCATAGAAGGGTACCCGAAAGATATAAAGGAGCTTGAATCAAACCGCAGAGTAAACGTCATTAACGCCAAAAACATGGTTGTGGTTCCCGGATTGATTGATATACACGTCCATCTGAGAGAACCCGGGTATGAACATAAGGAAACCATAAAAACTGGAACTCTGTCCGCGGCGGCGGGAGGTTTTACCTCCATAGCCTGCATGCCGAATACAAACCCCATTAACGACAACGCGTCCGTGACTGATTACATTCTGCTTAAAGCCCGTACGGAAGGTGTGGTCAATGTTTTTCCGATTGGAGCAATAACAAAAGGCGAAGAGGGGAAAGAACTGGCCGAAATTGGTGAGATGTACCAGGCGGGCTGCGTGGGAATATCTGACGACGGGATGCCCGTTGAAAACTCCAATCTGATGAGAAGGGCCATGGAGTACGTAAAGTCCTTTGATATCCCTGTAATTACCCACGCGGAGGACAGGTATCTTTCAGACGGGGGAGTTGTTAATGAGGGGAAATATTCCACCCTTCTTGGATTAAAAGGTATTCCCAGTGCCTCTGAGGAGGTAATGATCGCCAGAGACGTCCGTCTGTCAGAGT
>CAZUNK010000166.1:0-4002 GCA_964622285.1 uncultured Spirochaetia bacterium | reverse complement strand
GCCTGTTTTTTCTACCTTGCCAGAATTCAAATTCCTCTGCAACCACGATATAACCATTCCAGTAGTCTGGTCTGGGAACTTCCACTCCTGCAAACTTGGTTTCATAGTATTTATAACGATCCTCAAGCTCTTCTCTGTTCTCTACTACGCTGCTCTGATCTGAGGCCCAGGCACCTATCTGGCTTCCCCTTGGGCGGGTTTGAAAATAAAGGTCGCTTTCCTTACTGCTTAAGCTTTCTACAGCACCTTCAATTCTGACCTGCCTTTCAAGCTCGTTCCACCAGAAACACATTGAGGCTGTGTTATTGTTTTTCAGCTCCTGCCCTTTTCTGCTGTTCATGTTTGTATAAAACTTAAATCCTCTATCGTTTCTGCCCTTGTATAAAAGAACTCTGGAAGACGGCACTCCGCTGCCTGCCACGGTGGAAAGCACAAAAGCATCTGCATGTTTTATTCTGGACTTTACAGCTTCTGCGTACCAGATATCAAACTGCTTGAAAGGGTCCGAAGATAACGATTTTCTTTGTAACTGCATAAGCTCAAACTGAGCATTTTTTGATGACATTTTAACCCACCAGCTTGATCAAGGTTTTTTTGAGGTCTGTATCAATAAATTCATAGCCGTTTTCCAGTAGCTTCTTTGGTTTTACGCTTGCACCAGACAAAATGACTTCTTCAGCCATTTCACCAAATATTAATTTTATAATAAAACTGGGCAGATGAAAAAAAGCAGGCCTGTTGAGAACTTCAGCTAATGCTTTTGTAAAATGAGCGTTTGTACATGGATTTGGAGCTACAAGGTTTACTGGACCTTTGATTTTGTTGTTGTTCAAAGCAAACTTTATTGAAGAAACCATATCATCAATGGATACCCAGCTCCACATTTGCCTTCCTCCACCTATACGACCCCCAAGTCCCAGCTTGAAAGGAAGCAACATCTTTGATAAAGTTCCGCCTTCTTTGCCCAGTACTAAACCTATCCTCAGATTAACGACCCTGGCACCAAAATCCTCTGCGCGACGTGCCTCCTCTTCCCAGTTTCTGGCAAGTTCTGGAAGAAATCCTGAGCCCTGCAGGCTGGAATCTTCATCAACCATAACGGAATCAGTATGTCCATATATTCCTATTGCCGATGCACATAAAAAATGGCCTGGAGGCCGCGAGACCTTTTTAAATATATCTACAAGCAACCTTGTAGTGCCTAATCTGCTTTTAATTATCTGATTTTTCTTTCTTTCAGTCCATCTGCCAACGATGTTCTCACCGGCTAAATGTATTACTGCATCAAAGTCCTCAAAATCGGACAGCTCATAGCTTCTGTTCTCGTAGTCTATAAATACTGCGTCTTTGGTGGATACCGATCTGAACCTTACCAGTTTTATCACCTTATGACCTTCGTTCATAAGAGCACTGACCAAACTCCTGCCTATCAATCCACTGGAACCTGATATAAGTATTTTCATTGAAAGTTTAAGTTTACTCCATCAGTACCTGCGTTAAAGCTCAATTCCCAAAAACACGTAGTAGTTCATATTGATATTTTTTAACGTCCTCGTAATCAATAAAGTAGTGAGGAACGCTCAGTATTGGCAGGTCTATTATTTTCCTGTAAGCGGCTATCTGTTCTCTGCAGTGATCCTCGTTGCCAATTATCGCAAACTTATCAACCATACTGTCCGGAACGTTTTTGATCATTCCCTCTATGTCATTATTGAAATAGGCGTTCCTGATCTTCTCTAGCTGGTCGGAAAATCCCGCCATTTCAAAAGGTGGCCTATAAGTTTTTACCGTTGCATAGAACCCTATTGTTGCTTTTGCTGCTTTTTTAGCTTCTTTGAGCCTGCTTGTAACGACGCAGGGGATAATTGAGGACACTGTAAAGTCACTTCTTTTTTTATTTGCTCCTTTAAGTCCCTCGTTGATCGCCGGTATGACCGTGCCTTTCAGATAGTCCTGATTGCAAACAACGTGCCCTAAATAACCATCTGCAGTTTCAGCTGCCGACCTTGCCATATTTTCCCCTATACTTGCCATGTATAGAGGTATTTTATTTCTGAGAGGTTTAAAGGCTCTTTTAAATCCTTTGGTTTTAACATCGTAATATTCCCCGCTGTAACTAAAATCCCTGTCCAGATATGAAGATGCAATATAATTTTTGATTATCTCCACGCATTCCCCTACTCTCTTGACCGGCTTTCCGTATTTTATACCATGGTACCTTTCGTTGGTGTTCTTTGCCCCCACTCCAAGCCCCAGTACAAGCCTTCCACCGGACATCTCATCCAGATCAAGTGCCGTTAGCGCAGTGATCAAAGGACTTCTTGTAAAAGCCAGCGCAACTGCACTTCCAAGTTTTATTCTACTTGTTACGGAGGAAACGGCAGCCAGTTGTTGAAAAGAGGTTCTGTAAAGCTCGGTTGCCCAGACTGAATGAAAATTTGCCTCTTCAGCCTTTGTTCCTAATTCCTTAATACCTTCAATTGATGCAGCATCAAGTATCAATCCTGTCATTTGGTTCAGTTCTCTTGCAAGGGATAAGTTAACTTTTTTACTAAAATATAGTATAACAAGAGATGGGATTTTTCAGAAAGAACACAAAGAGCTATAAGACAATATAAAAGATGAACGACCACACTGATCGTAAGAGCGTATTCAGGTTCATAATAATCTCCATGCGAGAGCACAAGATGTTCAACTTCATGTGCTCGCTGGTGATATTACTGGTTCTGTCGGCTGCGCTGGAAGATTATAAATACGGACATTTTGTATTGAGCGTTCTGAGCGTCGTTGTCGTTCTTGCCGGAGTGTACGTAGCGTCTGCAAATAAAAGATCAGTTGTAATAATGTTGATATTAGCACTTCCGTGGTTTTTATCCGAATGGTTCTTTATAATCGGCAAAACCGTTTTTGTTGGGTTCTTTTTCTTTATTTATGTAATCTGGATCCTGTTTGACATGATCATTAAAACAAAGGAGATAACGGAGAACACCTTATACGGCACAGTATGTATATATCTTTTGCTCGGGCTTCTATGGGCGTCGCTCTACGGCCTGATCGATGAAATAATACCAGGGGCGATCTTTTATAGTGAATATGGAGAGCATACCTTAACGCACAATGAACTCATCTATTTCAGTTATACGACGCTGACGACGCTGGGATATGGGGATATAACGTCCGTAACTCCTGTTGGAAGAATAATGGCGGTCATAGAGGCAATTACCGGACAGCTTTTTATCGTTTTTATGGTTGGAAGGCTGCTGAGCATATACTTGATCAAATCCCGTAAAGACAACGAATGAACTTCCAGAAAACCTTACTTTGTACAGCTAAAGCACATTTAAAGGACTTCACTTCTTATCTGCTTTAAAAGCTCTATATCAGCAGCGACCTTGTCAGGAGGATTTTCAACGATAATATCTACCGAACTTAACCTTTGATCACCTATTATTGCTTTAAACCCTTCTACTCCTATATTGCCTTTCCCTATAAATTCATGTCTGTCCTTTCTCTCACCCAGACCAACGTTCGTATCATTGCCATGTAAGAGCTTTACACGGTCCATTCCAAACGTTGTTTCAGCCTGCTTAAGCGAGAAGTCCAGCGCACTGCTGTTCCTGACGTCATAACCTGCCCCGAACATGTGGGCCGTATCAAGACATATTCCCAGATCATCGTTGTCAACGGCGCTCAGTATCAGGGCAAGTTCCTCAAACTCATTACCGATCGTATCACCCTGCCCTGCCGAGTTTTCAAGCAGTAGTTTGGCTTTTCCTTCATACCCTTCCAGAATTTCCGCAACTGCACCAGCAACCCTTTCTATTGCTGCCTTACGCTCCATTCCTTTTGAACTTCCAAGATGCGTCATCACGTACTTTACTTCAAGCAGGGACGATCTTTCCAGATCCTCTCTAATAATACTTACCGAACTATCCCGAACCTCTTCGTTCATAGAGGCCAGGTTCAAAAAGTAAGGGGTGTGAACATAGTAATTGCTAAGAC
>CAZUNK010000165.1:0-3637 GCA_964622285.1 uncultured Spirochaetia bacterium | reverse complement strand
GCCCATCCAAAGTGCACCAACAGCAGAAGTATCGTTCCAATAGGGTCCAGATGTTTAAGTGGATTGAGCGTGAGCCTGCCAAGCCTTTTTGCCGTGTCATCACCGAGCCTGTGGGCGACGTAGGCATGGGCGTACTCGTGTATCGTCAGAGAAAAAAGTATTACCGGTATGAGAATTAGCAGAAATGTATAGTCCAGATTGAGCATTTTACGACCTTGGATGAAATTTTCTGTGAATTTCTCTTAATCTTTTACCCTCAACGTGCGTGTATATCTGCGTCGTTGAGATATCTGAGTGTCCAAGCAGCATCTGTATCGTTCTCAGGTCCGCGCCGTTTTCAAGAAGATGAGTAGCAAACGAGTGTCTGATAGTGTGAGGGCTGATGTTTTTTTGTATTCCTGCCTTTGACGCATAGTTTTTAATTATTTTCCAAAAACCTTGTCTTGTAAAATTTGAACCATACCTTGTGATAAAAATATAGTCTGAAATTTTGTCCTTTATCAAATGCGGTCTGGATAAGGATAAGTAATCCTTGACCTTTTTTAAAGCGGTTTGTCCAATTGGTGAAAGCCTTTCCTTTCCTCCCTTGCCATGCACTATAAGGTACCCGTGATCCTGATTTAAACTGGTAAGGGTTAAATTGACCAGTTCAGATACCCTGATCCCCGAGGCATAAAGTACCTCAAGCATTGCTGCGTCCCTGAGCCCTTCAAACGTTGATGGATCGGGACAGCTGAGGATCGTTTCAATATCTTCCAGGGACAGCACTTCCGGCAGGGTTCTTGTCATTTTTGGAGTTACTAAATTTATCGTGGGATCGCTTTCAAGGATGTTTTCAAGCAGCAGATATTTAAAGAACTGCTTTACGGAAACCGTGCATCTGTTCACTGATCTTATGCTCAGTCCCCTGACGCTTAGATCAACGATAAAGTCCCTCAGATGATCAGATCTTATATCATCTATGGAGTGGATTTTTTTCGCCTTCAGAAATTCAAATAACTTTTCAATGTCCGCTTTGTAAGAATCTACGGTGTTTTTAGATAAACCTTTTATAACTACAAGATACGTCAGATAGGATTCCAGCGTATTCTCATAGGTGGTGTCCGCCATTGGTTCTCAGGTCCCTATTTCCCATGAATTCAGGTACTTCTCCTGTTCGGCGGTTAAGACGTCAACCTTAACCCCAATTGAACTGAGCTTCACTTCCGCAATGGTTTCATCGATCTCATCAGGGACTTTATGAACGATGTTTTTCAGTTTATCGTTGTTTTTAACGACGTATTCCGAACAGAGCGCCTGATTTGCAAAGCTCATGTCCATGACACTTGAAGGATGCCCTTCAGCCGCTGCGAGATTTATTAATCTGCCGCCGCCCAGAACGTTGACCCTTCTGCCGTTTTTCAGTGTATGCTCTTCCACGTATTCTCTGATCTGTCTTTTTTTCGTTGTAACCGAACCAAGTCCCTCAAGATCCAGTTCAACATTAAAGTGTCCGGAGTTGGCCACTATGGCACCGTCCTTCATTTTGGTGAAATGTTCCTTTCTAATGACGTTGATGTTGCCGGTTACCGTGCAGAAAAAATCTCCAATGCCGGAGGCCTGCTCCATCGGCATTACTCTAAAGCCGTCCATTACCGCCTCAAGTCCTTTCAGGGGATCGATCTCTGTCACGATCACGTTGGCGCCAAGGCCCCTTGCTCGCATTGCAAGTCCTTTTCCGCACCATCCGTATCCCGCAACGACGAAGTTCGTGCCCGATACAAGCCTGTTCGTTGCTCTTATTATACCGTCCATCGTACTTTGTCCCGTTCCGTACCTGTTATCAAAAAAATGTTTTGTATTGGCGTCGTTAACTGCAATTATAGGATATTTAAGCACTCCTTTATCGGCCATGCTCTGAAGTCTGATAACTCCGGTCGTGGTTTCCTCCGTACCTCCGATGATATTGGAGAGAAGGTCCTCATTGCCTTTATGAAGAGTAGAGACAAGGTCCGCTCCGTCGTCCATTGTAATATGGGGTTTATTGTCCAGAACTTTACTTATATGCTCGTAGTACGTCTCGGTGTCCTCACCTTTGATCGCGTAAACCGCAATGCCGTGGTGTTTGACCAGAAACGCTGCAACGTCATCCTGGGTGCTCAGCGGGTTTGATGCGCATAGGGAAACGTCTGCCCCTCCTTCCTTCAGGGCTATCATGAGATTTCCGGTTTCTGTTGTAACGTGAAGACAGGCTGCAACCTTTATTCCCTTCAGTGGTTTTTCCTTTTTGAACCTTTCCTGTATCTGTTTAAGCACGGGCATTTCCTGTGCCGCCCATTCGCTGCGAAGTTGGCCCTGGTCTGCAAGCTGTATGTCCTTAACGTGGTGATCCATCATGTTCCTCCAAATTAAAATGCTCTTTTTAGGTTTTCTACTTTATCTGTTCTTTCCCATGTGTAGTTTACGTCGTCTTTTCCAAAGTGACCATACGAGGCTGTATGTCTGTATATAGGTCTTAACAGACCGAGAGTTTCTATAATGCCTTTGGGTTTCAGGTCAAAGACTTCTTTTATTGCTTCTGATATTTTTTCTTCAGGCTCCTCCCCCGTTCCGAAGGTGTCCACCATGACCGATACCGGATCAGCTACCCCGATGGCGTAGGCAAGCTGCACCTCGCATTCCTTCGCCAGTCCGCTTGCCACGATGTTTTTTGCAACGTATCTTGCCATATAGGCAGCGCTTCGGTCCACTTTGGACGGGTCCTTTCCTGAGAACGCTCCACCACCGTGCCGTGCCCATCCTCCGTAAGTATCAATTATGATCTTTCTGCCGGTCAGTCCGGCATCCCCTGCGGGACCGCCAATAACGAACCTTCCCGTGGGATTTATGAATATTTTAGTGTTTTTTGTTATCAGGCTTTTTTCAACGGAGCTGTTTATGACCTCTTCTAAAATTCCCTCTTGTAAAGTTTCGTTCTTAACGTCCTGTGAATGCTGCGAAGAGACGACGATTGTGTCTATTTCCACGGGCCGTTTGTTTTCATATCTGAATGTGACCTGGGATTTTCCATCAGGCTTTAAAAAATTCAGAGTGCCGTCTTTTCGCTTCTCAGACAACTTCTTCGTCAGTTTATGAGCGTAAAGAATAGGGGACGGCATAAGTTCCGCCGTTTCACTTGTGGCGTATCCGAACATCAGTCCCTGATCCCCGGCGCCCTGCTCTTTGTCCGCAGTGGCCGTAACCCCCTGGCTGATGTCCGGGCTTTGAGCGTCAAGCCTTAGTTCAATCCTGCATGAACTGTCATCAAACTGGGAGTTTGGATCATCATAACCTATCTCTCTGATGACCTTTCTTACCAGCTGTTCCTGTTTGTCTTTACCGAACTGCGCCTGTGATGTGACCTCTCCTGCTACCAAGGCGAAGTTCGTTGTCACCATTGTTTCAACGGCTACTCTTGAACTTGGGTCCTGGCTGATGAACTCATCCAGAAAAGCGTCTGATATCTGATCGCAGACCTTGTCCGGATGTCCTTCTGTGACTGACTCTGAAGTGAAGATAAAATTTTCTAAAGACATATGATTTCCTTTTGAGTTGAATTTTAGCTGAATTTGAAAAATATGTAATTCAGGAGTTCTAAATTAAACAGACAAGTATATAT
>CAZUNK010000164.1:0-11272 GCA_964622285.1 uncultured Spirochaetia bacterium | reverse complement strand
AGCGACCCAGCTATCTCCGCTGCCTGGGCGCCGTCCGGGAGTTCATCATTATAATTCTCAAAACTTCGCAGGTAAGCAGAAAAAGGTTCTTCTTTCTGGGTCAGAAGACGTGCTTCCAGTTTCCAGTACTCCCGCGGCGTGAAAGCCTCTATCTCCCGCTCTCTGCGAACTATAAAATTAAGAGCAAGGCTCTGAACACGTCCCGCGCTGAGTCGGCCCCCTATTTTTTTCCAGAGGAGCGGACTTATCTTGTAGCCAACTATTCTGTCCAGTATTCGCCTTGCCTGCTGAGCTTCAAACTTGTCCCTGTTGAGCTCCCCGGAGTTTTTGAACGTTTCAAGAACACCTTCTTTCGTTATTTCACGTATCAGAACCCGGTGTGCCCTCTCTCCAAGTTTCAGGTGCGTGGCAATATGCCATGCTATTGCCTCTCCCTCTCTGTCCGGATCAGTTGCCAGATAGACCTTTTCCTTTTCTTTAGCGGATTCGCCGAGGGCTTTGAGTATCTTGCCTTTACCTTTTATGACTTCGTAGTCCGGTTTAAATCCGTTATTTATATCAACCCCGATCTTGTCATGGGTCTTGTCAGACAGATCAACAACGTGGCCCACGGAAGCCTCCACCTGATAATCCTCACCCAGATATTTGCTTATCGTGCGGGCCTTTGAAGGAGATTCAACTATTACCAATGATTTTGATGACATATATAGACCTCTTATAAATTAGTAAAACTACATATACATACAACTAAAATTCAAAACAGCTATTTTTAAAGTAACAACGATTTTCAAATTGGCAATCTTTTATACAGGACTAAACCCTTTCCTCAAACTTTCAGATAAAGTAAGAGTTACAGGTCTATACTGTCTGCCAGGTCTTTGTTCTTTAAATACCAGTCAACCGTCAGTTCCAGTCCTTTTTCAATATCAACTCCGGGTGCCCAGTCAAGAATCTGCTTTGCCTTTGAAATGTTCGCCCACGTGGCAGGAACATCCGTTATATGAAAAGGTCGTTTGACCACGCGGGCTTTCTTTGTCAATTTCTTTTCTGTCAGCTCTATAAAATCTGCCAGCTTGACTGGAGCGTTATTCCCAAGATTAATGATCTCAAATCCGCAGCCTTCCACGGCGGAGACGGCAGAAACTGTGCCTTCTGCTATATCGTCAACGTATGTGAAATCCCTTTCCTGTTCCCCATCTCCATAAACTATTACCTCATCCCCCTGGTCTATCCATCTTACAAACCTGAAAGGAGCCATGTCAGGTCTCCCCGCCGGACCGTAAACGGTGAAATATCTTAGGACAAATATATCCATGTCGTAAAGACCATGATATGTGTAGCACAGGTTCTCAGACGCTTTTTTTGACGAAGCGTAAGGTGAGATAGAAAGGTCCGTGTTCTGGCCTTCGTGAAAGGGACGCTCATTTTCTCCATAAACGCTGGAAGTTGAAGCCTGAACAAATTTACGTACGCCGCTGGATCTGCTCAGCTGCAGCAGGTTCAAGGTCCCCGTTAAGTTGGTTGTGTAGTACTCATGTGGAATTTCAAGGCTTTTTCTAACCCCTGCCCTGGCAGCTAAGTTCACTATTACGTCTATACCTCGGTGTTTACTAAAACATGATTCCAGGCTTTCCCATTTTGTAATATCAACCTTATAGAAAGTAAAATTTTTTTCAGACAGCAGATGGTTCAGTCTATACTCTTTGAGCCTTACGTCGTAAGCATCATTCAGATTATCAATACCTATTACTTCATCCCCTCTTTCACACAACAAACTGCAAACCTTAGACCCTATAAACCCTGCGCAACCCGTTACCAAAACAAGCATTGTATATCTCCAGAAAATCCCGTTTAAAAACAGATAATTACCAAATCAAATACCAACTGCTATATATTCAAAGCCCATATCTTCTAATTTCCGTCTGTTGTACAGATTCCTTCCATCAAAAATAACCCGGCACTTTAGCAGAGAAGCAATTTTTGTAAAGTCGGGCTGCCTGTACTCGCTCCACTCGGTGCTGATAATTATGGAATCAGCCTCACTGCACGAATCATAGTTTGATTGAGAGTATGTGATCTTATCTCCGTATATCTCTTTTACGTTACTGAGCGCAGCGGGATCATGGGCTACAATGGACGCTCCGTTTTCAAGTAACTTATCCACCAGAAACAGAGCCGGTGACTCTCTTATATCATCCGTATTGGGTTTGAACGACAGTCCCCACATGGCAAATACCTTATCTTTCAGATCGCCTCCGTAATACTTTGATATCTTACTGAAAAACCTTGCCCTTTGATCCTTGTTGACGTCGTTTACAGCTTTGCAGACCTTTAGTTCGCAGCCAAACTGCTCCGCGGTGTTTATCAGAGCTTTTACGTCCTTGGGAAAGCAGGAACCTCCGTAACCCAGCCCTGGAAATAAAAAATGCCTTCCTATTCTTCTGTCTGAACCCATGACGGACCTTACGTCCGACACGTTCACCCCTGCTGCCTCGCACAGGGTGGCTATCTCGTTCATAAAAGATATGCGGGCTGCAAGCATTGCATTTGAAGCGTATTTTGACATTTCAGAAGATCTGATCGAGACCACGTTGGACCTGTTCCATGACCTCATAAAGGGCAGATAAAGCTCCTTGAGTATTTCAGCCGCTTTTTCACTTTCAACTCCAATAACCACCCTTTCCGGCTTTAAGAAATCCTCAACCGCAGCCCCTTCCTTTAAAAATTCCGGGTTGGACGCAATATCAAACCTGACATCCGTAAGGGATTTAATTATGTCCCTTACTTTTTCCGTCGTTCCCACGGGAACCGTACTTTTAGTCACAATGACCTTGTATTCATTGATATAACTTCCGATCTGCCTAGCCACATCCAGAACGTAATTTATATCTGCAGCTCCATCTTCAGACTGGGGAGTTCCAACGGCGATAAATATGACCTGGGATGTTTCAACCGCGGATTTGATGTCGGTGGTAAAGCTGATCCTTTCTTCCTCCAGATTGGCGCTTACCATCTCTTCAAGCCCTGGTTCGTAAAACGGCACCTTCCCTGTGCGCAGGGAGCTTATCTTGCTTTCATCTATGTCCACGCAGATAACCTTATTTCCACTTGAAGATAAACAGGCTCCCGTTACAAGCCCCACGTACCCTGTACCAATAATAGCAATATTCACGTTTATAACCTCAAAAAATTTTTAAAAGAATACACGAAAGAACAAAATAAACACCCACGGGCGTCATCAGAATCATGATCCTATGTGAACTGTAATAAACCCCTGAAAACGTCTTGATACCCCCCCCCTTAAGCCTTGTACTTAAAGAGCGGAGATAAAAGCCCGCTGTGTTATGGATGATCTGCTCAGGGCATGTAGCCCGGTCACGCTTGACTTCCAGCTCTTATATCTTTAACGTGTAATCATACGACATTATAACCAATAACTTTACAAGCGATGAACGACCCGGAGAAAAAAGCCCGTATTTTCATAGATAAAAGAGGAAACTGGTTCCAGGACGGTATGAAAATAACCCATAAGTGGACCTATCTGGAAAACAACAAGAACCTTGACGTTGATGAAAATGGCAGGTTTTTTGTGGACGACGGGTTTGGAAAAGTTTACGTGGAGGTGGAAGACACGCCTTTTGTCGTTAAGATGATAAACAAGAAAGGTGAGAGTTTTTATACATCCTTAAATGATGAAACCACAGAATATATGGACCTGAAAGACACCTGGCTCAGCAGTGACAACGTCCTTTACACAAAAGTAAAAAGCGGTAAATACGCCGCAAGGTTTGCAAGCCCCGCTTATTACGAACTGATGAAACACCTGGAGCAGGAAGGCAGCGATTTTTATATTCAGGCAGATGGACAGAGAGTAAGAATAGGCGCTGCAACTTAAAGAGGTTCAAAAGCCTCAACGGCGCTGCAGATCAACCTGTCGGAAAACACCCTTCCCTTATCCGTGATCTTTAAACTTCCGCTGCTCACCTCCATCAACTTATTGTCTATCGGAGCCTTTAGTTTGTCCCGGTTAAGCGCTGCGGCGTAGGTTTTTTCAATTTGCTGAACATTAACCCCTTTTTTAAGGCGCAGGCCCATCAGCAATCTGTCCGTCAAAGCCTCTTCTCTTGACAATCTCTCAGTAAATTCACGAGCGGACCCGCCTTCTTTCAGAGCTTTCATGTAGCTGTCCGGTGCTTTGAAATTGACCCACCTTTCTCCCCACGGCGGATGGTCTTCTTTATTTAAATGTGAATGTGCCCCGGCGCCTATGCCAATGTAACTTCCACACTCCCAGTAGATCAAATTATGCCTGCACTGAAAACCAGGCTTACAGAAATTGGAGATCTCATAGTGCTCAAAACCATTTTGCGCCAAAAGAGAGCCGGTCAGGGAGAACATTTCGGAAAGCTCCCCGTCGCCGGGCAGCCTGAGCAGGCCTCTTTTGTACATATCCCCGAACCTTGTGCCGCTTTCTATTGTTAAGCAGTAAGCAGATATGTGGGGAACGTTCAGTTCAAGGGAGACGCTGATGTCATTCCTGACCTCTTCAAGATTTTCCTTTAAGCTTCCATACATAAGATCTAAACTGAAGTTCTCAAAACCCGCCGCGCAGACGTTCCTCAGGATGTTTTTTCCCTCTTCTGAAGAATTAAAACGTCCGAGGGATCTCAGCTTCCTGTCGGAAAAAGACTGTATTCCCACGCTGGCGCGGTTTATGCCGATGCGTTTAAAATCTCTGAGTTTTTCAAGGTCGGCGGTTCTGGGATTTATTTCAATGGATATCTCAACGTCCCTGGCAAGATCGGCGTACCTTTCCACTCTTTTAATCATTTTTTCAATATTTTCAGGATGGAACGGTGATGGAGTGCCTCCACCAAAAAATATCGTAGAGACCTTACGCCCGGACAGATATTCAGAGTAGGAATCTATCTCACACATAACCGCCGAGGTATAGTCATCTTCAGGAAAACTGTTCCCTACTCCGTACGAATTAAAATCACAGTAGGGACATTTTGTTATGCAGTAAGGTAGGTGAATATAAATACCTGTGCTCATTATTTATCTGATCTTTACAGCCCTGGAGTTTTGGCAGAAGTCACCACAGCCCACTACAGGCTAACCTCCTGCCTTATATAATGCTATCAAATGCCCGGAATAAAGGAAACTTTGATTTTGAAAGTCTGCCGGAAAGGTCAATGCAAGCAGCCTGTCTGTACGCCAATGTTGGCAAAGATGTTGTTACGTATATATTGTCTAGGGAGCAATGGACCATATACGGATTAAAGGTGCCAGGCAGCACAACCTGAAAGATATAAGTCTGAACATTCCAAGGCGGTCGCTTACAGTCATCACGGGAGTGAGCGGCTCGGGAAAATCCTCTCTTGCGTTTGACACGCTTTTTGCAGAAGGTCAGAGGAGGTTTCTGGAATCTCTTTCAACCTACGCAAGACAGTTCGTCGCCACGCTGGAAAAGCCTGACTTTGACTACATTGAAGGACTGTCACCTTCAATATCCGTGGACCAGAAGACTTTTCAGAGAAACCCGCGGTCAACGGTGGGAACCGTCACGGAGATCTACGACTTTATGAGGCTGCTTTTCGCCCGCGTGGGAACGCCTTACTGTCCAGACTGCGGCAGTGAGATCATCTCCCTGTCCACAGAGTCCATGGTGGAACGTATTGTGGAAGATGCAGCCAACAAGAACATCCGTATATACTCACCAATTGTACAGGGCAGAAAGGGACAGTATAAAAAGGAACTGGATGATCTCAGAAGGGAAGGTCTGCTGAGAGTCCGCATTGATGGGACCGAATATGAACTGGAGCAGGAGATAAACCTCAGCAGATACAAGGTGCACACAATAGAAGTCCTGATAGATGTCGTCAGTCCTTCGGACAAAGACTTCAGGGACAGACTTGAAGAGGCGCTCAGCCTTGCAATCAAGAGGTCAGGAGGAACGGCCGTATGCGACATGGGCGGCAAGTCCGTAACGTTCAGCAAAAGCTCATCCTGCACCAGATGCGGATTCAGCTACAGAGAGATCTCGCCGCGGCTTTTCTCTTTTAACAGTCCTTACGGAGCATGCACGCAGTGCAGTGGTCTGGGAACAAGATCTTTCTTTGACCCTGAACGTATAATTGAGGACCCTGAAAAATCCATTGAGGAAGGTGCGATCGCTCCATGGAAAAATTCATCTTACTACAGAGAACTTCTGCACTCGCTTGCAGATCACTACGGGTTCGACCTTTCCAGGCCGTTCAATAAACTAAGCAAAAACATAAGAGAAATGATTCTGTTCGGCACCGGAGAAGAAAAAATACAGTTCAGAAGAGGAGATTCAACGCACAGCTGCGATAAGTTTCCGGGAGTGGTAAAGATAATAAACGACTGGTACAGTGAAACAGATTCTGACGAAGTAAGAGAATTCCTTTCAAAGTACCTTGTATCAACGGCCTGCAGCTTTTGTGCGGGTTCAAGATTGAAAAAAGAATCTCTGTCAATCCTGATAGATAAAAAATCCATCTTTGAACTGGTAAAGCAGCCCGTGGACAAAGCAATCAGGTTCTTTGACCGTGTAAAACTTAAGCCAAGGGAAAGGACCATTGCAAGCAGTATTCTTGTGGAGATAAGTTCTCGTCTGGAATTTTTAAAAGACGTGGGACTGGGCTACCTGTCTCTGAACAGAACGGCACCAACGCTGTCAGGAGGAGAAGCACAAAGAATCAGACTTGCCACACAGGTGGGATCAAAGCTGACGGGAATAACCTACGTTCTGGACGAACCCTCTATGGGACTTCACCCCAGGGACAACAACAAACTGATAGGTACGTTAAAAACGATCAGAGATTCCGGCAACACCGTGGTGGTCGTTGAACATGATGAAGACATGATCAGAAGCAGTGACCACATTGTGGACATAGGACCCGGAGCGGGAGAGAAGGGAGGAGAGATAATAGCCGAAGGAAACGTCAGAAAAATACTGAGGTGCAAAGGTTCCCTGACAGGAGACTACCTTGCAGGACGGCAGACGATCAAAGTACCTTCAAAAAGAAGAAAGCCAAAAGAGTTCATAGAGATATGCGGAGCCTCGCAGAACAATCTGAAAAGCATAGACGTTAAGTTCCCCCTCGGGGTCCTGACCTGCGTAACCGGCGTGTCCGGATCCGGAAAAAGCACGCTTGTCATAAACACTCTTTACAATCACCTCTCCAGAAAGCTCCATAAGACAAGGCTCTCCCCGGGACGCATAACAAGTATTAAGGGCGAGGAGAAAATCAATAAGGTCATACAGGTTGATCAGTCGCCAATTGGACGAACTCCAAAATCCAACCCGGCAACTTATACGGACATCTTTAAGGACATAAGGGATATATTCTCTTTGCTGCCCGAAGCAAAAGCAAAAGGATATGGACCGGGAAGGTTCAGTTTCAACGTGAAGTATGGCAGGTGCCCCCACTGTAACGGGAACGGAACGGTAACGATAGAGATGCACTTTCTACCGGACATTTACGTAACGTGTGAGCAGTGCAGCGGCAAAAGATATAACGAGGAAACCCTGGAGATCAAACTCAGAGGAAAAAGCATCGCAGACGTGCTGAACATGACGGTACAGGAAGCTTTGATCTTTTTTGATAATTTCCCCAAGATAAAAAGAAGACTGGAAGTTCTGAACGAAGTCGGACTTGACTATATAAGGCTTGGACAGTCTTCAACAACCGTTTCGGGCGGAGAAGCGCAGCGTATGAAACTGTCCAGGGAACTTTCCAAAAAATTCACGGGTAAAACCCTTTACATACTCGATGAACCATCAGTGGGACTTCATTTCGAAGACGTAAAAAAACTTTTAACCGTAATACAAAGGCTTGTTGAACTTGGTAACACAATTATAGTAATTGAACACAACGTTGATATCATTAAGTGTGCGGACCACGTTATGGACATGGGTCCTGAAGGCGGTAGAGAAGGCGGATACATTGTAGCCGAAGGAAGTCCGGAGCAATTGATAAAATCCAAGAGATCTCACACTGCAAAGTTTCTCAAAAGAGTGCTCTAATAAAAAGGTGTAACAGTTGGATTCCTTTCAGTCATTTATACTGGGCGTAGTACAGGGCATAGCTGAATTTGTTCCCGTCAGCAGCACCGCTCATCTGATCCTGCTTCCGTGGATCTTTTCATGGCAGGACCCCGGACTGCCATTTAACGTGGCTCTGCATCTTGGAAGCCTTATTGCGATCCTGGTGTATTTTCGGGAAGACTGGAAGAACCTGGCGTCAGAATTCGTAAAATGCACCCTAAAAGGATCTTACAAGGAAAGCACTGACGGAAGGACAGGGCTTTTTATTATCGTGGGAACAATACCTGGAGTACTGTCTGGATTTATCTTTGAACCTTACGCCTCAGGTGTACTGAGAAATCCGTTGTACGTTGCAGCCGCGCTTGCGCTGTTTGGAGCACTTCTTTATTTTTCAGACAGAAAAACCAGCAACCAGCGTGAGATAAAGGACATGAACCTGACGGACTGCCTTTTCTTCGGCATATCACAGGCACTGGCAATAATTCCCGGTTCCTCCCGCTCAGGGGTAACTATTACGGGAGGACTTATCAGAAACTTCAAACGCGAAGAGGCTGCTAAATTCTCATTCCTTCTATCTGCCCCTTTAATTGCAGGCGCCACGGTTCTGGAGTCCAGACATCTAAGCGCCCAGATGCTTACAGACGTCTCATTTTTTACTGGGGTGATCTCTTCAACTATCACCTCTTACCTGGTTATCAGATTTTTACTTGGCTTTTTAAAAAAGCAGAACTTTAAAATATTCGTTCTGTACAGAATGGCTCTGGCGCTTTTTATAATCATTGTAACTTCAATAAACAAAATTTAGTATTAACGAGCGGTTCATAATAAGAACCACGGAGGACAGACTTTATTGTTAAGGCTTATAAAACTCAGATCAACCTTACTGGCCTTACTGACAGGAATTATAGTTGCAGGGGCTTTGTATTTGTTTTTTGGAAATGAACTGAGGGCCGGAATGGAACTTGTAAAGCTCCCCCTTGCTTCACAGAAAAAGATCTCCTCCCCTCTAAAAACTACGGAGGTGACGCCGTGGGCAAAGATCAAACTGGAGGAAATTTACTCGGGATTTAAAGAGCCGGTTTATCTGACAGCTTCCACTGGTAGTACAAAAACAGTTTTTATAGTTGAAAAAAGAGGAAAGATAATAAGTATAAGAAGAGGTAAAAAAGCCACTTTTCTTGACGTTACGGACAGGGTGAGGTCCAAAGAATCCGAGAGGGGTCTGCTGAGCGTAGCGTTTCACCCTGATTTTAATAAAAACGGAAGGTACTTTATCTATTACACCAGCGCTCAGGGCGACGTGGTCATATCAGAATTTAACGCTCTTGACGCAAAAAAGAAGGAAAAGGTCCTGTTAGAGATCCCGCAGCCCTACTCAAATCATAACGGCGGACAGCTGGCGTTCGGACCGGATGGATATCTTTATATAGGCACGGGAGATGGAGGGGCTATGGGAGATCCTCTGAACAATGGACAAAGCAGGCAGTCTCTGCTTGGCAAAATACTCAGAATAGATGTCAATAAAGGTCCTCTTTACGCAGTACCGGATGATAATCCTTTTATTAACAAACCCGGCAGGGACGAGATCTGGGCTTATGGACTTAGAAATCCATGGAGGTTTTCTTTTGATCCTCTGACCGGCGATCTGTACATTGCCGACGTAGGACAGAACAAATGGGAAGAGGTCAATTTCCAATCTTCAAAAGACAAAGGTGGCCGCAACTACGGCTGGAGATACATGGAGGGGTTCCACACCTATAACGTGGACGAAAATACGGACATCACCAAATTAACAATGCCCGTAGCAGAATACGGGCACGACGACGGGTGCTCCGTTACCGGAGGATATGTGTACAGAGGAAAAAAACACAAAAGCATTAAAGGAACCTACTTCTTCGGAGATTTCTGCTCAGGGATCATATGGGGATTAAGAAAGAAAAATGGGCAGTGGCAATATGCAAAGTTCTTAAATACAGGGACTTTTATCTCAAGTTTTGGAACAGACCAGGAAAAAGAGATATACCTTCTGGATTTTTTATCCGGGAAGGTCCACCAGATAACTTCTATCCAATGACCTTCCTGACGGCCTTTGTTACCTCGTCATGCACATTGCCGTTGGAACCGATAATTCCTGAATTGTTCTGCAGCCTTCTTCCCTGTGAAAAGTCCAGTTTTTTACCAAAGCAGTCGGTCACCGTGCCACCGGATTCAGTTACCACAATGTATCCAGCTGCGTGGTCCCATATCTTCTCCTGATAACCTTTCAGGGTCGGCAATCTCAGATATAACGAGGCTTCTCCCCGTGCAAGAACTCCGTATTTACACTGGCTGTCCATCCTTATGGGCTCCTGTGCAATGCTTAGCATACCGGCGATCTGAGTGGAGGCTGCATGAGACGAGTGAGAAGGTTCAACTGATTCAAGAAGTCTGAGATCAGAAGCGCTTTCACACCTGGACACGCTGAGCTTTATCTCGCTGCCTTCATTAAACGACTTCATATAAGCCCCTTGTCCTTTAGCGGCATAGAAGATCACCCCTTCGTCTTCGGTCCTGTCAAAAGAGTTGACTGAAAGGTTCGGACATCCGAGCACTCCGAGCAGAACTTCGCCATCTTCAATCAAAGACAGGGCGACAGCGTACTGATCTTTTCTTAAAAAACCTTTTGTTCCGTCAACCGGATCAAGCGTCCAGAACCGCTTTTTCTTTCCCCCCTCGTATACTCCCTGACTGATGATGTTAATTACATCTTGCTCCGAAACTTGCAGAAAGCCGGGCTCAAGCCGGCTCAGCACTTTTTTTATTAACGCACCGCCTCCACATGAGATCTCTCCCATACTTTCCTCAGCGGTAACCAAAGCTCCCGGAAAGGTGCTTATCAATTTATTGATCACTATTGTCTGCACTCCAAGGTCAGCTACGGTAACAGGTGATCTGTCTTTTTTCTCTACAGATTCCTCAGAGGTCAGGTCTGCCTGAACCTGCCTGCAAAAATCGCAGGCCTCTTTTACAGCCGAGAGCGCTGTGGACAACTCTTTACTTATGGTCAAAAGCATCTCCTTGAAGTGTTTGGAACTTTTATTATCTCACGAACGGAAAAGAAGTCTACAATTAAAGAACGTTAGAAATTTCTAAGCAGCTTTCCTTTTCTGAATTCAAGGATCAGTAATATCCAGACCGGCAGGAACTCTACCCATACAA
>CAZUNK010000163.1:0-3003 GCA_964622285.1 uncultured Spirochaetia bacterium | reverse complement strand
GGTCTGCGTTCTTGTTCTTGATCTTTCCTCCCTGTGGGCGATCACATCTTTGGCGATCTTTTCATCTTTAACAACGTAGAACCTCTCACCCGCCGAAGGCACCCCTGAAATTCCCATTACCTCCACGGGTATTGACGGCTTTGCCTCTTTGAGTGTTTTGCCGTTCTCATCCCGAAGGGCACGGACTTTACCTGAAAACACTCCGCAGGTGACAATATCTCCCGCTCTGAGCGTTCCTTCAGTTACCAGCACCGTGGACACCGGACCTCTTCCTTTGTCCAGCTTGGCCTCTATAACCACCCCGTTGGCACGTTTGTCAGCAACTGCCCTGAGTTCCATAACGTCAGCCTGAAGCAGGATGAGCTCAAGCAGACCGTCTATACCTTTTTTTGTTTTGGCTGAAACTTCTGCAACTAGGGCACTGCCTCCCCACTCTTCTGGCACAATACCGTTCTCGGACAGCTGTCTTTTTATCTTTTCAACGTCTGAATCCTCTTTATCAACCTTGTTTATCGCTACTATCAGCGGCACCTCTGCAACTTTAGCATGACTTATGGCCTCAACCGTCTGCGGCATAACTCCGTCATCTGCCGCAACCACCAAGATAACTATATCAGTTATGTTTGCACCACGGGAGCGCATTGAGGTAAACGCTTCATGTCCCGGCGTGTCAACAAAAACGATTGTCCTGTCGTTCAGGGTGACTTTATAAGCGCCTATGTGCTGAGTAATGCCACCAGCTTCAACGTCAACCACGTTGGTCTGACGTATGGAGTCCAGCAGCGTGGTTTTTCCATGGTCCACGTGTCCCATAAGCGTTACCACCGGAGGACGGGCAACTAATTTATCCTTATCTTTTTCAGAATGATCAACTAAAAAATCATCCTCTTCAAACTTTTTAACTATGACCTGATATCCAAACTCCTCGGCAACAATTACTGCAGTGTCACTGTCAATCGTTTGATTTATAGTTGCGGGAGTTCCAAGATGGAACAGTTTTTTAACGAGCTGAGCGCCCTTTATGCTCATTTTTTTGGCAAGTTCATTGACCGTGACCGTTTCCCCGATCGTTATGGGCTTTTTCTCAGCGTCCTTGCTGAGCTGTCCGCCCGGGGTTTGCAGCAGACCCTCATTATCGTGAACACCTGCGCCACCTTCGGCAGTTACGTGCTTCTGCGGACCCTTGCCCCTTCTTCCGCGGTCAAACTGCTTGGGTTTGGTAGGGGTGTCTATGATCACATACTCTTTCTTACGGGATGGGAGCTTGGTTTTAAAGGCTTTTCTCAGCTCTTCAAAGGTTTCTTCATCAATTATGTCCTCTTTGTTTATCTTCGCCCTTCTGGCTTTTTTGTTCTTTGCAGCCTCGGCGTCCTCGTCGTCTTTCTTTCTGGCTTCTGGGGGCTTGTCTTTATGAATTTCAGGCTGTTTTATTTCTTCTTCCTGAGCATCAGAAAGGTCCAGCTCCTCCGGCGGCTCTGTATCCTGCGTCTGTGAATCTGCTTCGTCCTGGATCTGGGAAGCGGGGGCCGATTCAGGTTCTGTCTCAGCAATTCCCGCTCCTTCTTCTTTTAACTGCTTTTCATCAACCCTGCCGGTATCAACCTGCTCTTCCTTAACGGGAGGCTCTTCAGGCTTAACTTCCTCTGCAACCGGCTCAGATTCGGGAACTTTAGCTGCTTTTTTCCTTCTCAGTATTACCTTGCTGCCTTTTCTTCTTTCAACGACCTCCTGACCACCTTCGTTCTTGAACGTCTTTACCTGCTCTTTTTCCTCAGCGGGGGTAGTTGCTCCGTTTTTTTTCAGGACACTTTCCTTTATCTTGGATGCAATTTTATCTTCAATTGCACTTGTATGGTTCTTTAACTTCAAACCATATTTACTATTGGCAATTTTTATGACTTCCTTGCTGTCTATCCCGATCTCTTTGGATAATTCGTAAACTCTCATTTCAGCACTTTAAACCGTTATATCGTTATCAATCTCTTTACTGCTTTCCTGCTCCTTTATATTTTCTTCATCTTTATTTTCAACGGAGGCTTCATCTGAGGGAGAAACTGTACCTGCGCTTTCAGAAGGCTCCTCCTGTTCATCTTTACTTTCAACGGGGGCTTCATCTGAGGGGGAAACCGTACCTGCACTTTCAGAAGACGCCTCCTGTTCGTCTTTATTTTCAGCGGAGGCTTCATCTGAGGGGGAAACTGTACCTGCACTTTCAGAAGACGCCTCCTGTTCGTCTTTATTTTCAGCGGAGGCTTCGTCCGCCGTTATTTTTTCCAGTCTATCCTTCAGCGCTACTCTTGCTGCAGTCTGCATTTTTTTTATTTCATCCATATCCTCAACTCCGCAGACCTTTGACAACACCTCCGGGTCTGCAAAAGCTATGTCCTCAAGGCTCCTGTAACCTTCCGTATAAAGAAGCTTTGCAGTAAATTCTCCCAGATTGGGCAGTCCAAGAAACAATGAAACAACTTCCCGCTGCTCCTTGTTGACCTCCGTTTCAGTCTTGATGTCCACTTTCCACTCCGTCAGCTGAGACGCAAGCCTGACATTCTGTCCCCTTCGTCCTATTGCAAGAGAGAGCTGATCATCTTCAACTATGACCTCCATGGCCTTTTCCCTCTCGTCAATGATCACTTTGTTGACCTTGGCAGGAGATAAAGCATTGCACATATATCTTGCAGCATCCTCCGACCACAGAACTATGTCTATCTTTTCACCCTTCAGCTCCTGTATGATATTCTGCACCCTTGCTCCTCTCATTCCCACGCAGGCTCCCACTGGATCAACGTCCGAGTCATTGGAGTAAACTGATATTTTGGTCCTGCTTCCCGGGTCCCTTGAGATGGATTTAATGTTCACCACCTGTTCAGGGATTTCAGGTATTTCCGTTTCAAACAACTTTCTGACGAATTCGGCGCTTGCCCTTGAAAGGATTAACTGCGGTCCCCTTTTGGTTTCCAGTATGTCCGAAAGAATTGCCCTTATTCTTTCCTTCGGCTTGTA
>CAZUNK010000162.1:0-6585 GCA_964622285.1 uncultured Spirochaetia bacterium | reverse complement strand
GTCCTGCAGGTCTCTTACCCGCGTCAGATGCTCTATAATATCTTCATCATCTTCAAAGTGGCCGAACATCATGGTTGCTGTGGTTTTAAACCCTATGTTATGGGCCTGTGAAGTTATCTCCATCCACCTGTCCGCGTCTATTTTAAGCGGACTGATCTTTTTTCTCATTCTGTTCGTCAGAATTTCAGCTCCCCCGCCCGGTATGGTACGAAGGCCCGCATCCCACAAGTCCTGTAATACTTCACGGGAAGTTTTGTTTTCATATTTTGCAATTGCCGCAATTTCCGGAGCAGAGAACGCGTGCAGATGAAGACCGGGAATTTCCTCTGTGGCTCTTTTAACTATTTCAATGTAGTAGTCCAGTTTGATGTCCGGGTTATGCCCCCCCTGCAGCAACACCGTGGTGGCGCCGTTGTGATAGGAGGTTTTCATAATGCTTATTAACCTGTCAACGCTGAACGTGTAGGCGTCCTGTGCCTCTTTAGGCCTCCAGAAAGCACAGAACAAACACTCTGTATCGCAGACATTTGTATAGTTGGGATTGGTATCAGTTACAAAGGTCACAATGTCCTCAGGATTGAACCTTTTTCTTACAAGGTTTGCCACCGCGCCGAGCTGGAGCAGATCTCCCTCTCTGAGAAGGTGCAGAGCTTCCTCAGAGGTTATTCTTTTTCCTTCAACTGTTTTTTTATATATTTTCTGAATGTCCATAAAACGTCCTCAGCTCTCTACTCCTTCTCCAAAGCCGTGTTCGATCAGATCATTGATCTCATCGTACGCCTGTTTTGAATCCTTTCCGTCGGCTATAACTTCAATGGTGGTTCCTTTAACGGCGGCAAGGGACAGTACGCCCAGTATGCTTTTTCCATCAACGGCGTATCCGTCTTTTTTTATAGTTATATCAGAACTGAACTTGCTAAGGACCCTGACAAGATGGGCAGCTGCCCGGGCATGCAGTCCAAGTTTGTTCTTTATCTGAAAAGTTTTTGAAGAAGTACTGTGCAAGTTATTCAGGTTCCCGGTATACGGCAGCGTTTATCTAGTGAGTAATTTTATATCCGTCTGTTTATTTAAAATCAAATCTTTTTCATAGTTTATCTGAATTTCATTGGACAGGTAGCTCAGTTTGATCTTCCTTGGAAAAACCATCCCTGTTACCTCAGTGTAGTCTGAGTACTCAACGTGCAGCGTATTGCCGCTTCCGACCTGTATATCGGCAGAGGTTACCTGCCCGCTCTCGGGGTTGATATAAAGCATGGTCTCAGAGCCTCTGGAGTTTACGTAAGTGGCGGTTAAAGAGTTGTTTTTTTGTTCTATGGACGGCCTTCGGTCCAAGCTCCACAGTCCAAACGGCACTTTTCCAAAAAGAAGGTCTATCAGTTCTGTGATCTTGATCACAGGGGGGACGCCCGGATAAAAGTACGACAGACTGATGTTTTTGGCCTCTTCAAATACGGTCTGGCCGCTCCGCGTCAGCAGGACGGCCCGTTTGCCATCGGAGGTAAGTGCTGCGATGCTCTGACCAAAGATAGCAAGCGTTTCAAGATGGAACGAGGAGTTTTTTCCCAGAACGGTCACCTGCCTTACGGATATTCTGTCAAAGCTGTTTCTGGCCGTTACCCTGGCAATGCCCTGCAGCGTCACGCGCTTGTCGCTGTCAGCCTGGATCTTTTTCAGTAAACCGTCTGTATCAACGTTTTTGAAGCTGACCTGCGGGATCTTAGGAGCACAGCTAATAGCTAATATCAGGATAAGGGTTAAGTAATGAAACTGCATAGTAAAAATCTAAATTTCCAGGGAGCCGGCTTTATCAATATCTGCTATTTTGTTTTTCAGTCTCTCTTCAATGTTCTCATCCATATCAACCTCGATGTTCTCTCTGTTTTTTTCAATCAGCTCAAGGGCGCGTTTATAGGTCTTTGCCGCTTTGCTTTTATCCTCTGCCTTAAGGTAGGCGTCTCCCAGATGCTCGGCGATCGTTGGACTGTCCGGAGAGAGCTCTGCCGCGAGTTTAAGCTGCTCAAGCGCCTCGGGCAATCTGCCCTGTTTGTAGTAAACCCACCCGAGGCTGTCAATTATATATCCTGTATTCGGGGAAAGCTTCAGAGCTCTTTTTACGTATTTTTCGGCCTGCGTCAGGTTTATGCCGTCCTCAGCGTACGTGTATCCTAAAAAATTAAGTGCATCAACGTGGTCCGGGTTCAGGGCTATGATGTTTTTCATCATCTCTATGGATTTTGTTTTCTGGTCGTTAGAGAAATACACAAAAGCCAGTGAATAAAGAATTGTTTCATTATCAGGGTTCAGCTTCAAGTATTTCAGGTATATGTTCTGTGCCTTTTCGTATTTTTTCTCTCTTTTGTACAGAGAGCCCAGGTAATCTATGATCAGTTCGTTCTCAGGCAGGTTTGAATAAGCCGTTTCAAGAATTTTCAGTGCCTTTGGCACATTGCCCGTCTGTTCTTCAATGAAAGCCAGCTGAACTACTGAATTATCATAAAACTCCGAAGTAGAGGGAATGTTCGTCAGTATACTTCGTGCTGTTTTATAATCCTTCTGTCCCAGATGGCTTATTGCCTTATAGTATATGGACGTTTCGTGTCCGGGCTTGAACTGCAGTATATAGTCCAGTTTTTCAATTGCCTCTTTGAACCTTTTGCTCTGCAGGTGCGCCACGGCAACCTTGAATTTTATGTCCAGGCTGCTTGGGTAAAGCCCTTCGGCATTTTGAAACTGCTTGAGCGCTTCATCGTATCTCTTGGTCCTGTACAGGTAGTTGCCATACTGTTCGTACACGTTGAGATTGTCCGGGTAATATTTCAGCAGGTCTGAGTAGTATGTTTCCGCTTTTTCAAAGTTGCCCTGATTTTCCTCTATAGAGGCAAGAGCAAGTATTGCCACAAAGTTTTTGGGATCCATCTTGTGAAGTTTTAAATATATGGCTTTGGCATCTTCGCTTTTTCCCTCTTTTATCAGTATTTCCCCCAGAAACAAAAGAGCGTTTTCGTCATCAGGATCAATGCTTATGGTCTTTCTGAGAAACGCAACGGCCTTGGCGTTGTCTCCCTCTCCTATGTAGTGCAGCGCCAGAAGCAGGTAGGAGTTTCCATCGGTGGGGTCAATCTCTATTGCTTTTCTGAAATACTCCTCTGCCTTTTTCCTGTTTTTAGCGTATGAAGAGGTTGAAAGGATCTTTCCAAGAAGTTTGTATGACTCCAGGTGCCGGGGCTGCAGCCTGATTGCCTCCTGCAGTTTTTTTTTGGCGTCTGAAATACGGTTTGTTACGGTATAGAACTGCGCAAGTGTATATTTTATATGAGCGGACCTTGGGTCCGTCCTTTCCGCCGCCTCCATATGCTTGATCGCCGATGGAAGGTCACTGCTGTGATAAGCAAGCATTGAGAGAGAAAAATTATAGTAAGGTCTGTAGGACTTTCCCTTGTACTGGGAAGCAGAGCCTTCTTTTCTCATCCCAGCGCACGACGAGAGCAGTGCTATGCTGAGAAATCCGTATAGAATGTAGGACAGATAATTTGTCATTGCCTATATTGCGCCCGGGCTGTCTCCGTGTTTGCTTTGTGTTTTTCCCCTGAAAATAGGATATCAACATAACGGGGAAATAACAATAAAAGCCTGTGCGCTCTGGCGCTGTTCACTGCTTTACTGATAGAGGCGTTTTGATGGCTGCGGAGAGTTATTCCCTCGGCCTTTGTTCATCAGACCCTTGAGAAATCATATATACGGAAAAAAAGCTCTTTTATCTCTCTTAGCAGTGCTAACCGGTTATTTCTTAATTTTACGTCTTTGTCCATTACCATGACCGAACTGAAGAACCTGTCCACGGGCTTTCTCATGGTTTTTATTGTACTGAGCGTCTTTACGTAGTCACTGCTGTCCGGCAGGGAGTTGCCGTTTTGGCGCAGATACCCGTCAGTTTTTTTCCTGACGTCCTTAAGGGCTTTGTAAAGGAGACGTTCTGATCTGTCTTTAAAAAGCCTGGCGTTTAATTTTGCCTTCGGGGCGTCCTTTGTAATGTTCACGATACGTTTGAAAACCACCGTAAGCTGCTCAAAGTTTTTCTGCTCTTTGAACCTCTGCATGGCCTTTATTCTGTTGTAGCTGTCAAAAGCGTTGTCAAATCCGGTTGAAAGCACTGAATCCACCACGTTGTTTGAAAATCCTTCGTCCAGCATCAGGTTCTTGAACCTTTCGGATATAAAACTGATAATATCGACCAGGCACTGCTTTTTATCGGCGTCTACCTCTATTTTTTTCAGGCTGCTTTCAAACGCGGCTTTTAAACTGATGCTGAGACGTTTTTTTAAAATGATCTGTATAATGCCAATTGCCTGCCTTCTGAGCGCATGCGGGTCGGCAGAACCGGTTGGCTTCAGATCGGTTGCAAAGCACGAGGATATGTTGTCAATCTTGTCTGCTATGCTGAGCAGCGCGCCTATTTCCGTTCTGGGCAGCATTCCGTTTCGTTCCCTGGGCATATAATGCTCTTCTATTGCCGTTGCCACCAGGGTTTTAACCCCTGATTTTTTAGCGTAGTGTTTGCCCATTGTCCCCTGAAGTTCAGGGAGTTCAAAAACCATTTTTGACGTAAGGTCAGCTTTTGACAGCCGGGCTGCTTCTGCAAGGCTTCGGGTAAGGTCAGGAGCGCGCATGCCGCTGCGCCGTGCAAGATATACTGAAAGCTGTTCTATCCTTTTTGTTTTTTCAGCGTAGCTTCCGACCCTGGAGAGAAACGCCACGGATTTCAAAGCGCTCAGACTTTCTTCCAGCGGATTTTTTGTATCTTCGTTCCAGAAAAACTCCGCATCTGTGAACCTCGCTCTTAAAACCCTTTCATTGCCCTTTATCACGGTCTCGTTGTTCACCACCCGGGTTCCGCAGACGAAGATGAAGTACGGGAGAAGTTTTCCGCCCTTTGAGAACACGGGAAAATATTTCTGGTGGTTCTGCATCACGCTGATAAGGACTTCCTTGGGTATTTTCAGAAAGCTCTTTTCAAACGTTCCGTGAAGTACGACCGGATACTCCACCAGGTTGGTAACTGTTTTGATCAGCTCTTCATTTTTTTCAACGACCCCACCCAGCTTTGCCGCCAGCTTCTGTACCTGGTCTTCTATGAGCTTTTTTCTTCTGAACTGATCCAGTTGAACGTCTTTTTTTCTGAGCTGATCTATGTAACCTGTCCAGCTTCTGGGTGAGAAAGGCTCTGGTGAAACGAACCTGTGCCCGTAGCTTTTCGAACCACTTTTTATATCTTCAATCATAAACTCAAGTTTTTTACTGTTGTAGAGACACATCATCCACCTGATGGGCCTTGCAAAGGTGGTTTTTCCGTAGCCCCATCTCATTGATTTTTTAAAATGAACTGAACTTACGACCCTGGGAAGAACGGCTTTCAGCACCTCACTGGTTTTTATTCCTTTTATCTTTCTTTTATATGCGATGAACTCCCCTTTGTTCCGTCTGACCACCTCAAGCTGCTCAGCGTCAATTCCGTGAGATCTTGCAAATCCCAGGGCCGCTTTAGTGGGCTTTCCGCTGCTGTCAAACGCCTTTTCTTTTGGCGGACCGAAGCTTTCAACTGTTTTTTCCTTCTGGTACGGCAGAAGGTCTGAAACTCTGAGTGCCAGCCTTCTGGGAGTGTAAAGGACCTGTGTTTTTCCAAACACAAGTGAGTTTTTTTCAAACTCCTCAGCTACTGCTGCATTTATACTGCCTGCGTATTCTTCCAGGAAAAGGGCGGGTATCTCCTCGCTCCCTATTTCTAAGATCAGTTCATTTTTCACTTTTATCTCCCAGCAGAGGAAATCCGAGCTTTTCTCTGTGCTGCAGGTATGATCTGGCGCACATGTTCGCAATACCTCTCACCCGGGCAATATAATTAGCCCGCTCCGCAACCCCGATTGCTCCCCTTGCATCCAGCAGATTGAAGGTATGGGAGGATTTCAGACAGTACTCATAAGCCGGTATGGGAAGTTCTTTGTCAATCAATCTTTTGGATTCGGATTCAAATTTTTTGAACATGTCCACTAACATTTCAGGATCGGATACTTCAAAGTTGTACTTTGAGGCCTGCAGTTCATTTTGATGGAACATCTCTCCATAAGTTATTTCTTCGTTCCACCTGAGATCAAAAACATTGTCAACTTCCTGGAGATACATAGCGATCCTTTCCGTCCCGTAAGTTATCTCGGCGGAGATTGGATTGAGATCAATGCTTCCAGCCTGCTGAAAGTAGGTGAACTGGGTTATTTCCATTCCATCAAGCCATACTTCCCAGCCCAGCCCCCACGCGCCAAGAGTTGGAGACTCCCAGTCGTCTTCCACGAACCTGATATCGTGCTCAAGTGGATTTATTCCGAGAAATTTCAGACTGTCCAGATAAAGCTGCTGAATATCTGATGGAGACGGTTTTATAAGAACCTGGAACTGATAGTAATGCTGAAGCCTGTTTGGGTTGTCCCCGTACCTTCCATCAGCCGGCCGCCTTGATGGCTCAACGTAAGCCACGCTCCAGGGCTCGGGTCCGAGGCATCTTAAAAACGTAGCGGGATGGAAAGTTCCCGC
>CAZUNK010000161.1:0-1834 GCA_964622285.1 uncultured Spirochaetia bacterium | reverse complement strand
GTAAGAGCAAGGTTGACCTTAGCGGACTTTTTATACAGGCTGCTTGAACCATCTACTCTGGACAAAAACCTGGCTGCATCTTCCCATTTCTGCAGATTATAGTAAGCAAGCCCTAACATCAAATTGCCACTATCTTTAAGGACCTGGCTATCAGGATTGCTGTCAAGATATTTCTGCATCTTTTCAATGCTCTTTTCATACTGCTCAGAGTCGTAGTATATAGCTGCGGAATAATACATGGAGAGCTTGGCAGACCGCTCGTTTGGATACTTTGAGAATATATCTGAAAACCTGCTTATCGCTTCCTCTGCATTGCCGCTGTTGTAAAGCTCAAGAGCCTTGGCAAATTCAGTCCCGGCGCTTTCACTTTTTTTGTCCTGATAAAAACCAAGCACTACAACAGTGGTAAGCACCAACAGCGCAGCAACAAAGCCATATATTATTTTTTTGAAATGTTTTTCAGCCCTGTCAACCAGCGTGATAATAAAGGAAGTGAACTTGTCCGGCTGCTTCAGTTCTTTGGGTGTATATTTGATCTTTTCCACTGTAACAACTATATATAAGCAGACAGAGTTATTCAAGACAGACCTTGCAAAGCCTCTCCTTTGTAAACCCAGATAAACTCAAAGAGCCTTATTCTTCAACCGTAGAGAAATATTACCAATGGAATTCTCCAGAAATATCGTGTATATTCAAAGTTAGATTATGCACCGGCCATACATAGTAAACTTTCTTCTGCTTGTTCTTCTCTCCTTACCTGCAACCTTATATGCTCAGGTAACGTCCGAATCCGCGCAGGATATACCCCGGAATGTTACGACCATTGAGATAAATGGCACTATAAATCCTTCAACAACTGATTATATAAAGGTGGGTTTAAAAGAAGCTGAGAATACAGGTTCAGAGGCGCTTCTTATTTTACTTGACACTCCTGGCGGCCTTCTCAGTTCAACAAAGGATATAGTGAAATTACTACTCAATTCAGAAATTCCCGTGGTCGTGTACGTGTCCCCAAAAGGTGCATCTGCCACATCGGCCGGGGTGTTTATCACCATGGCGGGCAACATTGCCGCTATGGCTCCTGGGACAAGCATCGGCGCAGCGCACCCGGTAAGCATAGGGAACAGACAGAGCGGACCTGAAAAAAACCCTCTTGAAAAGATAAAGCCCAAAGAGCAGGGCAATGAGGAAGAAAATAAAGATAACAGCACTGAGAACGTTATGAGCGAGAAGGTCGAGGAGTTTGCAGTGTCTTTCATACGGAGCATTGCCGAAGAAAGGGGAAGGAACGTTAAATGGGCCGAGGATGCCGTAAGAACCAGTGATTCCATAACCGCAAAAGAAGCACTGAAAAAAAACGTAATAGATTTGATATCTCCCAACGTTTCTTCCCTTCTTAGCTCAATCGACGGAAAAAAAATAAAAATGGACGAAAGAACGGTTGTACTGAGAACCAGCGGTGCAGCGCAGAAAAAGGTTGAAATGAGCCTGAAGCAGAGGATCATCAACATTCTGAGCACGCCGGACATAGCGTTCTTACTTCTGTCTTTAGGATCTCTGGGAATAATCGTTGAGTTTTACAATCCCGGGACCATATTCCCTGGGGTTGCAGGGTTAATTTCACTTATAATCGGGTTTGTTTCACTCCAGATACTGCCCTTTAACTACGCGGGACTTGCACTGATCTTTATCGGTCTTGCACTTCTGGCTTCTGAAATGTACATCCCCAGTTACGGACTTTTAAGTCTTGGAGGATTGCTGTGCCTTACTTTTGGAGGACTTTTGCTGTTTGATACAAATGAATCCAACTTAAGGGTCGGGTATGATGTAATAA
>CAZUNK010000160.1:0-5764 GCA_964622285.1 uncultured Spirochaetia bacterium | reverse complement strand
TTTATATCAATGTTTATCTTCATCAGGAACTTTTTTCATATAAACTTGGATAGTGTCATCATACTTCATTGTATGACAGTATTCTTTTAATAGGACTTCATTAAAATATTGTGAACAGGATAGATCATCAACAAATCTCCAAGAGACTGACTTGGCTTCTTATAATTAGCCGTAAATTTTCTTTATACGCTCTTTGTTCTCTGTGGTTTGATTGCTCTTGAAGTATATTTCAATAAGTTCAATCCTGTTTTCATCTCCAAAGTAAGCGTATATGATCCTGATACCTGACTGATTTCCCTCTCCTTTTAAAGACTTGGATGCGAACTTTCTCACTTTGTATATTTTGGGTTCTATAATTCCCAGACCGCTGATATGTTTTATGCCGTTGTTATCAAGGCCCATAAGATGAAACAGTTTCAGTGGGTATTTAATAAAGGTCTGAAGGTCTTCTTCAAGCGTCGGGAATTTTTTTGCCAGTTTTTTAAAGTCCCTTTCAAAATCCGGTAGCCATTCAATCTTGATCTCATTCAAAATACTGTCTTACTGAGTAGGCGGGGGTTCTGTAGAAGACCGCTTCATAGTCAATTTTTTCTTTATCTTCCGCACCAATCCAAGGTATGTCATTGTGCGAGTATTCCGCAATTTGGGTGGCGTTCATATCGGACAACCTTTTAAGGACTTTGTCAATTGTCTCTATTTCGTTTGCGTTCAAAACCGTGAGGTCGGGTTCGCGCTGGGGAAGATACTTTGTCTGGTTGTATTTAAAAAATTTTTTGTTCACTTTAACTATATCTTTGTTTTTTATCATATCTTCTATTACTTTTTTGAACTCAACCGGTGTGGGACCAAAGTTGTTCTTTATATAAGTTGCTCCTATCAGTTGCTCTTCGTACTTTTCGTAATGATCAAAGTCAATAAAGTAAAGAAGTTTCAGTATAACAGTCTCTCCTATATTTGGTTTTGCCCCTATATTGATAAGAATATACAGCAGCACCTCCTTGAACTTGATTAGGTTTTTTTGAGGCACACTTATTCTTAAAATCCCTTTCCTTTGTTTGGTTTTCTTATCTTTTTTCACGACCATTCTTACGTTTTCTCTATCGCTTATAAGGTCATCAATGGAGAGGTCAAAGAGTTCAGACAGTTTGGTCATTTCATCTAATTTTGGCATTCTCACGCCGTTTTCAATGTTTGATACAACCTCCCTGCTTATGCCAATCTCATTAGCTAATTCCGTTTGTGAGAACTCGTTTTTTTCTCTTAACTGCTTAATTTTTTTTCCAAGTTCTTTTGGTTTAATCATCACGGTATTATATTGTAACATTTTCTTGCAAGGATTGCAATTTTTTGTTACATCAAATATGAATTTCGGAATTATTAAGAAAAATTATTTTAATCATCATCTATCACCATATCTTTAGTTCTCACTTTTTTACGAGAATAACGATCTTTATCCTTTTTAGATGCCATAACCTTTGGTGGTTTATTAGGCATAGGTTTTCTTGATTTAAGAGGAGATTTTTTAGTTTTCTTTTTCATCGTAGATTTTTTACTTAAAAACAACTGTTTTCACTTAAATTATGCATGATTTTTCTGGAAAAAAGACAAAAATCTACGTTCAAACTTCAAATTTTCCGTAGATCCCGTTTAAACCTTGTTTAATAATAACCGAGCGGTCTTGCATCTGTTATGGTTACTTGTATGGTTATATTCAAGTAATTGTAGAGACCCTGCTTTATGGTTAAAAAAGATATAACAAGCAAAGCCGGTGTGGTTTTGTATAGAGAAAGTGATAACGGGAAGACAGAGATTTTGCTGATAAGTGCAAGAAAGCATAAAGGTTCCTGGGTATTTCCCGTTGGAATGGTTGAAGAGCATGAAACCCTTCAGGTTGCAGCTGCCAGGGAATGTAAAGAGGAAAGTGGCTACGTAGTTGAAGTAGAGGACGAGGTCGGTACAGTTAAGACCTTGAACGGAGATAGGGCAGATTATTTCACGTTTTATAAAGCTGGGGTTTTGCATAAAACGGATGAATACGAAAAAGACAGGACGATCAGATGGGCAGCACTGGATGAGCTTCCAGAGACCGTTGCAGAAGTTTTTCGTCCAATTGCAGAAGCATTTATTAGAGGTCTGAAGTAGTTTCAGATCAACTTATTGAATTTTCAGGAAAAATTTAACAGAAAACCTTACCGGAGATTCTCATGAAAGATAAAGATTTATATTCCTCAATTGCACATATTTTCAGGAGTTTAAGAGTTACTGATTCTGAGCCGGTTCTCCACATGAGAGACAGGTTGCAAGACCTTAATACTATACGAGCGGCGGACGTAGGTGCAGGTGCAGGAAGATACGCAAAACTATTGTTTGATTATTTAGGAAATGAGAAGTTGTTCCTGAACTGTTTTGACACGAATGAGTACATGCTGACAAGCCTTGAAAGCTATTTGAAAGATAACCAAATATCTAATTTTATTACCAGAATTGCAGCTGCTGAAGAGATGCCTCTGAAAGACAAGGAACTTGATTGTATATTCTCATTTAACTCCATTCATCATTTTAATTTTTATAAATTCTTTGAGGAAGCAATAAGGGTACTGAAAGACAATGGGCTGATCTTCATTTATTCTAGAACGAGGACGGAAAACAAACAAAGTATATGGGGCCGCTACTTTCCGCTTTTTGTAAAAAAAGAATCCAGACTTTATGAGCCGGAAGAGTTTGCTTTTAAACTCACAAGTGTTCCTGATCTTGAACTACTGGAGACAAAAACCTTTAGTTTTAAAAGAAATGATACCATAGAAGGTCTTGTGGACAGGGCGTCAAGCAGGCATTATTCCGCATTTTTTCTGTATGAGCAGAGAGAGTTTGATATAGCATTAAAGATTTTTGAAAAAAATCTCAGGGAAAACTACCCCGACCCCAACAAAGTTGAATGGGTGGACGAAAAGATACTGTTCACGGTCAGGAAACCAATTTGAACATCTGTTCTCAGGATTTATAAGGGCGATGGGGGATTTGAACCCCCGACCTCTGGCTCCGGAGGCCAGCGCTCTGTCCACTGAGCTAATCGCCCGGAGTTTTTAGATTCAGTTCCTTCATTACCAGTTGTATATCTTCCCACAGGGGCTTTCTAAAACCGGGATTGCGCAAAAGCGCCGCGGGATGATATGTGATCATGAGTTTGGAATTTCCATATTCGTGGAATTGTCCCCTCATATCTGCCATACGGGGACTTTTTAGCTTGAGCAACAGGCTAGTTGCCACGCTACCGAGGCACACTATGACTTCGGGGCTGATCGTTCTGATCTGTTTTAGTAAAAAGGGCTCACATGCCGCCACTTCATCAGCTTCAGGGTTTCTGTTGTCAGGAGGTCTGCACTTTACAACATTGCATATATATACGTCCTCTCTTGTTAATCCCATTGCTGCAATGATTTTTGTCAGCAGCTTGCCGGCGCGTCCGACAAAGGGCCTTCCCTGAATATCTTCATCCCTGCCAGGACCTTCTCCCACGAATACAAGTTTTGCCTTTGGATTCCCTTCTCCAAACACAATATTAGTTCTGCCTCCATGAAGTTTACACCTTGTACATTCACCAAGTTCGTCTCTGATTTCCTCAAGCGTCTGTTTTGTTCTTGGTTCAAAAATGTCTGGCTGATCTGCAATTTTTATGGTCGTTTTTCTCTCCTCCGTATTAATAGGAGGGTCAACAGGGGTTTTTGCAATTTTTTCTGTAGGATGTTTTTCAGCTGCTTTATTCAGTTTCGTGATCGGATCATCTATTGATATTCTTTCAATACCCATATGCTTTTGATATTTAAGATATGACTTGAAGGAACTTAAAATGTTAAGAATATCTTGTTTATCATTCATAACATTATGCACAGGGACCTGCTTGCAACTGGTCTGTCTTTATTTAGAATAGTACACCTGATTTAACAGGTGACCAACCTCCACTGACTCCTGTAAGGGATATGGTACATGAAAAAAAATTATAATCCACAGAGTATAGAATCAAAGTGGCAAGATGAATGGGAAGAGCGGAAAGTATATAAGGTGGAGGAGGTTCCGGATAAAGAGAAATACTATGTTCTTGAAATGTTTCCCTATCCCTCCGGCAGAATCCACATGGGGCACGTAAGGAATTACGCGATAGGGGACGTTGTTGCGCGTTATAAAAGGGCTCAGGGGTATAACGTTCTTCATCCGATAGGATGGGATGCCTTTGGCCTGCCCGCTGAGAACGCAGCTATACAGAACGGGGTGCATCCTGCCAAATGGACTTATGAAAACATTTCTCAGATGGGCAAACAGCTTAAACGGCTTGGTTTTAGCTATGACTGGTCAAGAGAAATTGCAACCTGTGACCCGGATTATTACAAATGGGAGCAGTGGCTTTTCACAAGGTTTTATAAGAAAGATCTGGTCTATAAGAAAACCTCGTACGTGAACTGGGACCCGATTGATCAGACGGTGCTTGCAAATGAGCAGGTTATTGATGGAAAAGGCTGGAGGTCTGGAGCTGTTGTTGAAAGAAAAGAGATACCACAGTGGTTTTTAAGGATCACTGATTATGCAGAGGAGTTGCTGGATGGTATTGAGAAACTGCCAAGGTGGCCGGAAGCTGTTAAAACAATGCAGTCCAACTGGATAGGCCGGTCGGTAGGGATTGAAGCATTGTTCAAAGTTGAAAAGCTGAATTATGATCTGATAGTATACACCACGCGTCCGGACACGATAATGGGCGTTACTTATCTTGCCGCAGCACCAGAACATCCCCTTGTGAAGAAAGTTGCCAAAAGCAATAGTGAAGTATCTGAGTTTATTAGTGAATGCGTTAAGTCTACCGTTGCTGAATCTGATATTGACGCCGTGGAGAAAAAAGGATTGGACCTGGGCATTGAGGCGACCCATCCAATAAGCGGAGAGAAAATACCCGTTTACGTTGCTAATTTTGTATTAATGAACTACGGCACTGGTGCCGTTATGTCGGTCCCTGGTCATGATCAGAGAGACTGGGAATTTGCAAAGAAGTACGGGCTTCCCATAAGGCAGGTAATTTACCCAAAAGATGGTACTGAAGTCGGCATTGAGAATGAATCCTTCGTCGAGAAAGGAGTATTAAGGAACTCCGGACAGTTCAGTGGTCAGACTTCCGAGGAAGCTTTTGAATCAATAGCGGAATATTTCAAGAGAGAAGGAAAAGGGAAAAAAAAGTTAAACTACCGTCTCAGGGACTGGGGGATCTCAAGGCAGAGATACTGGGGGGCACCGATCCCGGTCGTTTATTGTGATAAATGTGGGGAGGTTCTGGTCCCTGATGATCAGTTGCCCGTTGAGCTGCCGATGGACATAAATTTACAAGGAGGTCAGATCCCCTCGCTGTCAAAGATTGAATCTTTTAAAAAGACCAGATGTCCAAAATGTAAAGGTGATGCTCAAAGAGAGACCGATACTATGGATACGTTTGTTGAGTCTTCGTGGTATTTTTTCCGTTATGCCTCTCCTGAATATCAGGATGGAATGTTTGATGGAAAAAAAATTGATTACTGGCTTCCCGTTGATCAGTACATTGGAGGCATAGAGCATGCAATACTTCACCTACTTTACTCCAGATTTTTTACAAAGGCTATCAGGGACGTTGGATTGATTGATCTGGATGAGCCTTTTAAAAATCTTCTAACTCAGGGAATGGTGATAAAGGATGGTGCAAAAATGTCCAAGTCGCTGGGCAACGTTGTTGATCCGGACGATATGATAG
>CAZUNK010000159.1:0-16102 GCA_964622285.1 uncultured Spirochaetia bacterium | reverse complement strand
TAGACTGTAAAAAATTAAATAAAAATGTTGAAGTAGTTCATTTATTATAGATGAGCAAATAGTTTTTCAATTTATGCCTCCGTTTTTATTATTGATCAAGAAATATTGTTACGTTTGACTTAGATATAAGTTGAAGTTGTTTGTTAAAAATACATGAACAGTCCATCATTACCCGGCATCTTATTACTATTCAGTCTGTCAATTATTTTCTTTTTCGTGCCAGAATCAGCTGGACAAGATGAAAAAGGCGTCAAGGATTTAACGATTGTTGAGTTTAATATCAAAGGTAACAAGGCAGTTGGTACAGATTTAATAAAAAACAGTATTCAAACCCAGTTCCCATCTATAAAGCCTTGGGTACCGAGACCGAAGTTTGATTTAGATGTTCTTGAGGATGATGTAAAAAGGATCAGGGAGCTGCACGCTGATTATGGTTATTATGATGCAAGTGTGACTTATGATGTTATTGAGTACGACAGTAAAAAAGGTGAAGTAAAAACTACTGTCCGGGTTGATCAGGGAGACCCTGTAATCCTGAAAAGCCTCAACGTTGTTATAAAAAACGGTTTGCTCAAAGAAAGTGACGGGGCCTCAGATTTAGAAAAAAAAATACTCAGAAGAATTCCTCTTCGTCCTGGTAAGGTCTTTTCAAAAATTAAACTTGTAGCGTCCAAGAATGAGATAAATACAGCTCTGCTGAACAGGGGTTATCCGAAGTTTGAGTTAACTCCGCAGATTCTGGTCAGCAGGCAGGGAAAGTGGGCAGAAGCTAATTTTGAGATTGATACCGGTCCTAAATATAGGTTTGGCAAAGTCAGAGTTTCGGGAAACCAGAGCGTAGCTGATTATTTGATTGAAAGAGAGGTTGTATACGCTGCGGGTGATGATTATTCACTTGAAAAAATTAACGATACGCGGTCGGAGATCTTTCACCTGGGGTACTTTAAGTTTGTAAATATTAAACAGATATACAATGAAAGTGAACTAACGGTGGATACTCTGATCCTGGTTGAAGAGCGCAAGTTCGGAAGTATAAGATTTGGAGTTGGATTTGCTTCGGAAGACAGGCTGAGAGGGCAGCTGGGGATAAAGCGGGGGAATTTTATGGGCAGTGGAAGAAATATTGATGTCCTGGTCAAAACTTCTTTTATAACTCAGTCTGTTCAGACAAGTATAAGCCAGCCTCATGTCGTCGGCAGAAATTCGGAGCTTCTGGGATTTCTGAGCTTTGAAAGAAATAATCTGCCCAGCTATAAAGGTTCTTTCATAACTTCCTCCTTATCTCTTGAGAAAAAGTTGATTAAACAACTCAGAGCCCGGGGGTCGTTTGATGTTATTTATTCAAGAATTAACTCACAGACAACCCTAACCCCAATTGAGCGAAGCCGGCAGAACGTGTTTCTGACCACGCTCGTTGGGGAGATCAGCTTAAATACGGTTAACGACATATTCAATCCTACCAAAGGAATATCTGCCGACTTAAAAGTGGAGACCTCCGTTGAAAGTCTGGGGTCTGAGGTGGACTATGTGTTATCTCTCCTGGATATAAGAATGTACAAAAGCCTGTCCAAATTCGTTTTTGCCAACAGACTTGGAATTGGTGGACTTTATTCATTTGGGTCCACAGAGAATCTTGATATCCCTGTTTTTAAAAGGTTTTTTGCAGGCGGAAGCGACAGTGTCAGGGGCTATGGCTTTCAGAAGCTCGGTCCCCTGAACAGAAATGAAGACCCAATCGGTGGTAACTCCCTCCTGCTGGGCAACTTGGAGATCAGATTTCCTTTGTTCCTCAAACGGCTTGGAGGAGTAATATTTCTGGATTACGGAAACGTCTACTCTGAGGGCTTTGATTATCCCCTGGACGACCTGAAGTACGCAGCCGGAAGCGGACTAAGGTACAATACCCCTATAGGACCTTTAAGGATTGACGTTGGATATGCTTTAAATCCAGACCCGGATTTGAACAAACTTCATGTTCTGTTCAGCGTTGGTCACGCGTTTTAGTTACGGGTAGAGTTTTTTTATTCCTCGTGCCGCCTGCATTATTCTCTTTTCGTTCTCAACCAAAGCGAGCCTTACAAAACCCTCTCCGTACTGTCCAAATCCAATTCCCGGGGACGTTGCAACCTTGGCTTTTTCTATCAATAGTTTTGAGAACTCCAGGGAACCAAGTTCTTTAAATTTCTCAGGGATCTCCGCCCAGACGAACATTGTGGCCTTGGGCACGTCTATTTTCCACCCAGCTCTGTTAAATGATTCTATCAGTTTGTTCCTTCTCGACCTGTACGTAGCGTTGATTTTCTCAACGCATTCCTGCGGTCCATTGAGAGCCTGGATTGACGCTATCTGAATTGGTTGAAAGATCCCGTAATCAAGATAGCCTTTGATGCGCTTTAAGGCGTGGACTATTTTTTTGTTTCCGGACATAAATCCCACTCTCCACCCCGGCATATTATAACTTTTTGATAAGGAGTAAAACTCCACCGCCACGTCTCTTGCTCCTTTTATTTCCAGTATACTGGGTGCTTTGTAACCATCAAAGCATAGATCAGCATATGCAAGGTCGTGAACTACTATCAATCCAGCTTCCTTTGCCAGGTCCACAATATCCGCGAAAAATTTTTTATCCACAGTTTTAGTGGTGGGGTTGTTTGGGAAGGAAAGTACCAGTACCTTGGGTCTGGGCCACACTTCATTCAACGTTTTCTGTATTAAGTCAATTAATTCGCTTTCTTCAACAAGTGGTATGCTCTGAACGTCTCCCCGTGCAATTATTACGGAGTAAATATGGATCGGATACGCAGGATTCGGTACGATAACATTATCTCCCGGTGAAAGTATTGAAAGCATTAGATGTGATATGCCTTCCTTCGAACCTATTGTTACCACGGTTTCAGTATCAGGGTCCAGATCAACGTTGTAGTTTCTTTTATACCAGTTGGTAATGGCGAGACGTAGCTTAGGTATTCCTGCAGAAGCTGAATATCTGTGATTTCTGGGATTGGACGTGGCCTCCTTTAACTTTTCCACTATATGGTTTGGAGTATGCTGATCCGGGTTGCCCATGCCAAGATCAATTATATCTTCTCCTCTTGCCCTTGCTTTTGTTTTGTATTCGTTAACAACGCTGAATACATAAGGTGGCAGCCTTTTTATAAGAGAGAAATCATCGTCTAAGTTGATCATTATTAAACTTCCATAATTACAAAATGGTAATTCTATTATAATTGCCAATAATCTCAAGACAGGGTCTAAGAGGTATTGTCCAAATAGCGTGGCTTGCATGCATGATATCAGTGAACTGGTTTAAAGCTGCCTCATTTTGGACACGAGAGGTCTGTTGAACGGGGCTTTGGTAAGTTCAGATGGTTCTCAAAGTGGTGTGCATTTGTTTTCTGTAAGTAAATATTTTATTTGTCTGATAGCAGCTTTATTGCTTATAATTACTCTTTTATAACAGTGGATGGTTTCGGATGACACCAAAGACAACTACGTTCAAAGCTGTCTTCATTTTTTTCTTTATATGCTTACTTTTTATAGTGAGCTGTATTGGAGGGCGTTCAGTAGCTCGTGAAAGTCGCGGCAAAATAAGCTATGAACATGACGACCCAAAAAGCGTTGATGGCTATACTCAGATCGGTATTGCTTCGTGGTATGGCGACAAAGAGCACGGGAACAAGGCCGCGAGTGGGGAAAAATTCAACAGGTATGCCTACACAGCTGCTCATAAGTCCCTTCCTTTTGGTACGGTTGCCCGGGTTACAAATCTGCAGAACGGAAAAGACGTGGTGGTAATGATAAACGACAGGGGGCCTTTTATCAGAGGCAGGATCATAGATCTTTCCTATTCCTCTGCGCGTTCCATTGACCTGATCAAAACGGGAACAGCTAAGGTTAAAATAGAGGTTATCTCATCACCTTCCTCAAGAAGCGACAGCTATTTCAAACCCATCTACACCGTGCAGGTCGGGTCTTTTAGCAGCAAGGTCAACGCCTTGTTAGTAAGGAGCGACCTGCGTTCCGAGGTAAAAGACGATATAAGAGTGGAAAAGGTTAAGGTTAAAGGTGATACTTATTACAGGGTAAGAGTTGGCATGTTTTCCAATAAACCTCAAGCCACGAAATTGCAAAAAAAACTCAAAAAGTTTGGTTATAAGGGAAAGGTTGTCCTTGAATAAAACAGTTCTCTTCGCACTTGTCCTAACGTATTCAAATGTCAAAAATTAGAATCACTGACCTGCAAGCAATGAAAAAAAGAGGTGAAAAAGTTACTGCGATCACCGCTTATGACGCCTGTACGGCCGAGATTGTGGACGAAGCCGGAGTTGATGTTGTACTTGTCGGGGATTCTCTTGGAAACGTTATACAGGGCAGAGAGGATACGCTGCCTGTGACAATGGATGAAATGCTCTATCATACTCTCATGGTTTCCAGAGGTCTGAGCAAAGCTCATCTGTCCAGTGATATGCCTTTTATGTCTTATCAGGCATCCAAACAGGAATCCGTGAGAAATGCTGGAAGATTTCTCAAGGAAGCAGGGGCTGAGTCGGTGAAATTAGAAATTAACGAGGAGTATATAGAAACCTTATATTCAATACAGAAGGCAGGCATTCCCGTTATATCTCATATTGGCCTTTGTCCTCAGTCAATTCACGTTACAGGTGGATATAAAGTGCAGGGGCGTTCAAAGGAAGATGAAGACCATATATCAAAACTAGCGCTTTTGTCGGAGGAAGCCGGGGCTTTTATGCTTTTGCTTGAGAGCGTCCCTGCAAAACTTGCACGAAGTATCACTGAATCTGTAAATATTCCCACCATAGGTATTGGAGCAGGGAAGTACTGCGACGGTCAGATTTTAGTGTTTCACGACGTGATGGGACTGAGCAAAGGACCGCAGCCAAAATTTGTAAAAAAATTCTCTGAAGGCAGAAAACTGTTTAAAGACGCCACCAAAAAATACATAGATCACGTGAAGAAGAAAAAATATCCTGCTGAGGATCAGTCATATGTCTGATTCTAGTGGTCCGTTAATTATAACTGAATCATCACAGTTACAGCTGTTTTCAAATGACTGCAGAGCCAGAGGTAAGAAAATTGCTTTCGTTCCCACAATGGGAGGGTTGCATAAGGGACATTTAAGTCTCGTATCAAAGGCAGGCGAACTTGGTGACGTCAGCGTGGTGAGCATATTTGTAAACCCGGCGCAGTTTGACGACAGTGAGGATTTCAAGGGCTATTCACGGGATATTACAGGTGATCTTGAAAAGCTGTCAGATTACAAGGTGGATGTGGTTTTTACGCCCGATGTCACTGAAATATACTCTTCTGGCTTTCAAACTTACGTTGAGGTAACGGACCTTCAGGATTGCATGTGCGGTTTACACAGGCCCGGTCATTTCAGAGGCGTAGCCACAGTGGTGCTTAAGCTGTTTAATATAGTTAAACCGGACTACGCGATTTTTGGACAAAAAGACTATCAGCAGTTAAAAATAATTGAGAGAATGGTCAAGGACCTGAATTTAGAAGTTACAATAGTTTCTATGCCTATAGTGAGAGATAAAGATGGACTGGCACTGAGTTCCAGGAACAAAAATCTTTCAACGGAGCAAAGAAAAAAGGCCGTTATGATCTCAAAAACCTTGTTCAGTATCAGACAGAGTTTTCTGCAAGGTTGTACGGATGCTTCCCGCCTTGTTGAAGATGGGGAAAATTTTCTTGCCAATGCCGATATTGATAAAGTAGATTTTTTAGAAGTAAGAGATCCAGAAAACCTTGCTTTGGTGAAAGAAGCCAAGTCTGGCGATCTGATAGCTCTTGCTGCTAAAATAGGAAGAACAAGATTAATTGACAATTTAAAATTGTAGTTATTTCGTTTTGAGGTGATATCCAATAATGAGAAGGTCGTTACTTAAATCAAAGATCCACCGTGCCAGGGTCACGGAAGCGGATTTGAACTACGAGGGAAGCCTTACAATTGGCAGGCATTTAATGGATGCGGCTGATCTGCTTCCCTACGAAGAGGTTCATATTTTCAATATTACAAACGGTCATAGGTTTTTAACGTACGTTATAGAAGATGCCACGGGTTCCAATACGATCTGCGTAAATGGTGCCGCAGCCCATCTGGCAAAAAAAGGGGATTTTCTTATAATCGCGAGTTTTTCTCTATATGATGAAGATGAGTGCGAGAGCCATACTCCCAGATTAATATACGTAAATGAATTTAACGAACTGGTAGGCTCCAAACCTGAAAACATTAAATTGGAATTGACAAAAGGATAACTTGTCTATATTTTGTTTGAGTAGATCTTCGCCCTTCTTTAAGTGGCTTAATAGTGGTAGTTGACAAACTTTAACTTTAAGTTATAAAAATAGGCTAAAAAAATATAAAATCCGAGAAAGATGCTTAATACATTAACTTCTTTTTATTTTAACTTAAACTCGGAAATTACAATACAAATTACGGTAGATCAATAATGAAAGCAATAATACTTGCTGCAGGTAGAGGCACTAGGCTGTATCCATACACTCAGTATGTGCCCAAGTGTCTTCTTGATATTGGTGGAGTGACGATCCTGGAACACCAGCTCAACCACATAAGAGATTGTGGTATAAGCGAAGTGGCGATTGTCGTTGGCTTTGGTTTTGAGAAAGTAGAGAATTTTCTAAGAAGCTATGATGGACTGGGAATGAAGATCAAAACGCTCTATAATCCCTTTTATCAAACAACGAACAGTTTAATATCTTTGTGCATTGCCCGTGGTGAGCTGGATGATGATATCTTGATAATGAACGGGGACGATGTTTTTGAAATTGAGGTGATCAATAAAGTTCTGTCAGATTCAAATGAAAAGTTCTGCATGCCTGTCAAGAGAAAAGACGCGTACGAAGAAGAGGATATGAAGATCACACTAGAAGAAAATAACATAGTGAATATAAGCAAACGTGTTAGAAGTAATGTATCTGCAGAATCAGTAGGGCTGCGCGTGTTCAGGGACACAGGAGTGGAAATATTGAAAAGAGCCGTTGAGGAAGAAATGCGCACTGCTTTTTCAGAAAAAAAATGGTACATATCTGCGGTTCAAAGACTTATCAACAGAGGTTATAAGATCCAATCACTGGATATAGGAAATCTGTTCTGGATGGACGTTGATTATCCTGTTGACCTTTTTAAAGTAAGGGCAAATTCGGATAAATTCCTGAACTTCAATCAAAACCAGACTTATCTAAGAGTAGTGGAATCCAGTCTGTAGGGATAGTGCACGCTTTAGTTATAGTCTCCGGTACTGGTTTAAATGGAGAGGAGCTCTCTTCATTCCCTTGTCTTTCAGTTGCTGCAGTTGCTCAGTTAAAAAGGATACTGGTTAATGCTGAAAGAGCAGGTATTACTCATTTCACCATTGTCTGCGAAGACAGCAAAAAATTTTCCATACTTGACCTGATCAAAGATAAAAGAATTCAGGCACAGATTAATCTAGTAACGGAAAATTCAACTCCAGGTTCTTACGTTGAAGATAAGTATATTGTTATTCAGTCCAATCTTTTAACCTACTCCACTTCTATAAAGTCGTTTATTGACATATCTAAAGATAGAAATTCCCCCACCGTGCTTTGTGACAACGATAAGGGACGTTACGGTCTGTTGACGGTAGATAAACTGGACGCAGAGATGATAATTAACGGGAAGAACCTTCCTTACTGGCTTGAGCAGAAAGGCGAGGGGTCCATTGATTATGTGACCGTTGAAGAAGGTTACTACATGAACCTGAGCAGTGATGAAAGGTCGCTTGAACAGGCGGAGGATCTGATATTCTCCAACGTAGGTAAAACTGCCACCGGTTGGATAGCAAGGAATATAAACGGCAGAATATCTCTGCCAATCAGTCGTCAGCTGGTCAAAACTCCCCTGACTCCTAATATGGTAAGTTTACTGATAAATGTGATTGGCGTGCTGTGTGGACCGTTTTACGCAGTGGGTCACCCCGTTCTTGGAGCAATGTTCATGCAGATTGCCACGATCCTGGACCGGTGCGACGGAGAGGTTGCAAGAGTTAAACTGATGGAGACCAAACGGGGACAGTGGGTGGACACTATCAGCGATCAGTTTACAGTACTTTCCTTCTATATAGGACTTCCAATTGGATTTTATTACTACGGAACTCCGAATACCTGGATCCTTGTGATCGGAGCTATAAATATACTGCTGTATATTTTTTTCCTTATCTGGTCTTTCTACTTTCTTGCCAATTACACGCAGTCAGGAAGTCTGGTCGCCTATTTTGAAGTTGATAAAATAGTGGATGAAAAAAGCACTTCTATAATCAGAAAGTTTATAGCTTTATTGAGGCCAGCAGGCAGGAGAAACGTTTACTCCCTCGGATTTTTTATTATGGCGATTATTTCAGGATATTGGCTGGTATTTCTCTTTGCTACCATAGGTATAATATTATTTTTCCTTCATCAACTTGAGGATATGATAAGAATGAAGGGTCAAAGCAAAGCTGATTCCAAATAATTTTCGAAATAATATCTGTATCAGATTGAACTGTAAGGCGGGAGAATTATATAAATGTCAATTGAGACTTATGAACTGGAAATATTCAATAACGCTCTTGCCACAATTGCAGAGGAGATGGGGTCAATTCTGGTCAGATCTGCTTTTTCTCCGAACATAAAAGAGCGAAGGGACATTTCCTGCGCGATATTCAATGGTTCAGGGGATATGATCGCGCAAGCCGCTCACATTCCGGTACATCTTGGTTCAATGTCTTTTTCAGTAGAAGCTGTTCTGGGTGAAAGCATGGGAGAAGAGGATATCTTTATCCTGAACAACCCGTTTGATGGCGGAACTCATCTGCCCGATATTACCTGTATAGCCCCTCTGCTGTACGAGGGAAAGCCTGAATTCTTTCTGGTATCCAGGGCTCATCATGCTGATATTGGCAGCAACTCGCCGGGATCAATGCCTCTTTCCAGCACAATACACGAGGAGGGGTTGATTATTTCTTCATCCAAACTCTACCATGACGGAGTGCAGAACAAAGCCCTTATGCAGAAAATACTGTCTGCCACTAGAGATCCTCAGGAAAGGGAGGGGGATCTAAGCGCCCAGGTTGCATGTCTTAACCTTGGAAAGTCCAGAGTACGTGAACTTGTAAGCAAATATGGCATAAGCACAGTAAAGGAAGCATCTTCCGAGCTTTTGACCTACAGTGCAAATATTATGAAGGCCGTTATATGTGAAGTGCCGGACGGAGTCTATACATTTGAAGATTCTCTTGACGACGATGGTAAAGGCAACAGAAATATTGATTTGAAAGTTAAGGTTAAGATTGAAGGAGATAATGCCATTGTTGATTTCCATGGAAGTTCTCAGAAAGTCTCAGGGTGTCTGAACGCCCCATATAGCGTTACGGTATCAGCTGTTCTTTATGTCTTTCAATGTCTGGCTCCTGACCATATACCCCTTAACTCGGGACCACTGAGAGCCTTGGAGATTAAGGTTGATGAGGACTCAGTCTTGAACGCTAAGTATCCCAGTGCGGTCGTCGGAGGAAACGTAGAAACGTCGCAGAGGGTTGTGGACGTTGTTTTTGGTGCTTTGTCAAAAGCTATGCCGGAGATGGTACCTGCGGCAAGCTGCGGAACTATGAACAATATTGCATTTGGTGGAACGATCCCTGGAAGCAGCATGGAATTTGCATATTATGAAACAATTGCAGGTGGCATGGGTGCAAGAAGAGGAATGAACGGAGTCAGTGCGGTCCAAACTCACATGACAAATACACTTAACACCCCAATTGAATCGCTTGAGAAGGATCTGCCGTTGTTGATAAATTCCTATTCAATACGTGACGGTTCCGGTGGTGAAGGGAAGTACAGGGGAGGGGATGGCATTGTAAGAGAAATTAAATTCCTTACAGATGTGAGCGTATCTTTACTGACTGAGAGAAGATTAAGCTCACCTTATGGAATAAATGGTGGTCAGGGGGGCAGACCAGGCAGGAACTTATTAGTTGCTAATGACAGAGAGATTGAACTTCCTCCTAAAAAAACATTTAATGTAAAAAAGGGAGAGGCTGTCCGGATAGAAACTCCCGGAGGTGGAGGCTGGGGATTGAATGAATAGAGCTGTACTTTAGTACTGGTTTTTAAATGGACACTTTTTTTATAGTTGATGCCCACGAAGATATAGCATTTCACATGAGCTATTTTGACCGGGATTTTAACGACACGGAAGCATCCTGCATGATAACTCTTCCCTGGCTGCAAGAGGCTGGAGTAAGGTTAGTATTTAACACAATATTTGTTCATCCAAAGCACAGACCTCATAAGACGGTGCAAAAGGCAAAGCAGCAGGTTGAGATTTATGAACAGATCTACAAAAAATACAATAACGCAGTTATGAAAATCAGTAGTTCTAATGATCTGGATAAGCTTATAGCATCCAGCAAGATAGGATTTCTGACCCTTATGGAGGGTGCAGACCCACTTGGTGAAGACGTTGATGCTCTGAAGTTCTATTACAACAGTGGACTCAGAGTACTTGGGCTTTCATGGAATAATTCCAACAGGTTTGCATCAGGTACGGAAACTGAAGAGGGGCTTACGGAAGATGGCGTGAGGCTGATTGACAAGATGAACGAAATGGGTATTACGCTGGACCTCTCTCATCTCAATGAAAGATCTTTCTGGTCTGCTATAGAGCGTACTCAGTTAATTCCCATAGCCACGCATTCCAACGCCAGGGCATTAACTGATCATCCAAGAAATCTCAGGGACGAACAATTAAGAGCAATTTCCCAAAGAGATGGAGTTGTGGGAATAGTTTTTTACAACGCATTTCTTAAAACTAAAACATCTCCACCAGCTTTGGAGGATATATTCAAGCATACTGACTACATTGTAAACCTTTGCGGTGAGGACCACATAGGCATTGGTACGGACCTTGACGGGGGACGTATTTGTGATTTTCCCAAAGAAACAAATAAAATCTCCAAACTTCCGCTGGTTGCAAATTATTTCTTAGAGAGGGGTTACAGTAGAGACAGGGTAGAAAAAATTATGGGGAAAAACTTTCTAAGAGTGATGAGAAAAAATCTTTCAAGTCAGTAGTTTGGTTACTTATTTGTAATTGTTAAATTGGATTATTCTGCAATTTCAATTATTGCATCCATTGATCCTGTACTTCTTTGCAGTCGCCAGTCGGGCCCGTAATGGAGGATCTGGTCTCTTTTAAGTTCCGCCTCTTCCTTATTTGCATTATGGACGATTACTTTGCCTGTGAAGTCAACCTCACATGCCATTTCGTAGGCGGCGTTTCTACTGAGATCAAAGATCTTTTGGAGCATCTCAATAACGTATTCATAGGTATGGTCATTGTCATCTATGAGTATGACGTTATAAAGAGGAGGTATACTGACTTTTTCTTCTGGGATTTCGTATAAGTTAACGTCAACTGTTCTCTGCTTCTCAGAATCAAAGTACATTTTGGAAACTATACTTTATATTTTCCCGGTCCGGTAAAAAACAGACCAACGTAAACTGCCAGCAGTTCCAATGCGTGTGAAGCGCCGCTCCATCCTGAGGCAGGATTATCCGGTGGCAGGTTCAAATGGAACACAACAGCCACGAACATGGTGAAAGCAAGAAGGACCGTGGCGGGTCTGAGCATAAATCCAATTATAATTAAGAAGGAACAGAAAAATTCTGCAAAACCTGCCATAAATCCCCAGAATACCGGAAAAAACTCTATGCCGAACAAGCCCATTTTTTGTCCCGTTCTTTCCCAGGCTTCAGTGCCACCCATGATCTTTGAGTAGCCGTGAAAGATCATCATGCTCAAACCTATTACTATTCTGATAATCAGCAGACCGGCATCTTTGCTTATTGGACTGCTGGAAGTTAAGGATTTTATTGTCAGGTTTAATTTCAAAATATAAACCTCCTTTGTTAATATGCTAAATATTAACCATCATCTCTGTTCTTTACAATTGCGAGCGTATAAGCGTCGAGATCAATAAACTTTCTTGCCGTTTTTATAACGTCGTTTTTAGTTACAGCAAGTATTTTTTCCGGATATTTAGTGTAATCGTTCCATCCAATTCCGTAAATTTCGTCAAAGGCTATTCTGGCCGCCTGGGCGGAATTTTGCTGCAGGGCTATCTCAAAACTTCCGACCAGGTAGTTTTTTGCCCGGTTGAGTTCTTCATCCGTGACCCCGTGTTCAAGTAACTTTACGATCTCTTTCTTGATTTCATTTATTGCCTCTTGTTCCTTATCGGGAGACGTCCCTATATAGATCCCAAAGTAGCCGCTTTCTATGCCGGGACGCAGAAAGGACGTAACTGAGTAGGCCATGCTTTTTTTGTCTCTTAGTTGAATAAATAACCTGCCCCCCTGTCCCGCGAGAATTGAGTTAAGTACCTGAAAAGAGTAATAATCTCTATCGTATAGAGTTGGTCCCAGAAAGCCAAGTACAATATGGGTTTGAAGTTTGTCTTTTTCGTAGATTATTTCTTTTTTTATGTCATCTCGTCTTTCTTCATTCTCAAAAGTAAGACTGGTAAAGTTCTCTGAACCTTTCATGCCTCCAAAGTACTTCTCTATCGTTTCCATTGTTTCACGTATGTTAACGTTTCCCACTACGGATATTACAAGGTTGGAAGGGTCCGCAGAGTTTTTGTAAAAATCTCTTAGATCTTTACTGCTGAACTTTTTGACGTTCTCCATACTTCCAAGCAAGCTGAAGCGGTAAGGGTGTTTTACGTAAAGAGATTTCAGAAACAGATTGATGGATTTTCTCAGCAGATTGTCTTCCTGTTTTTTTATCCGTGATATTATGATCCTTCTTGCCCTTTCAACTTCCTGTTCCGGAAAAGATGGGTTCAGGACAACATCTGAAAACAGTTTCATTGTCTGATTGAAATTCTTGCTCAATGTTTCCACGGAGACGCCAAAACTGTTTCTTCCGGAGAAACCTCCAAGCTCTCCCGCAAGAGAATCTATCTCCAGAGCTATTTCCTCTGAAGTGCGATTGACGGTACCCCTTGTGAACATCTCAGAGGTAAAGTTTGAAAGTCCGTTCGTGGATTCGGTTTCGTATCTTATGCCCCCTAAGAATACTGCTCTTGCGGAAAATATGGGCACGGAGTGATTTTCTTTAATCAGTACCCGTATTCCGTTCTTCAGCACCTTTCTGGTGGTTTTACCAGTATCACTGGGTGTGGTTTTTTGGTTGTGTTCTGCTTCAATGAGCCTTGTTTTGTTAACTATCGTGTTTTTCAGTTGTTTTTCAGTAACTGTTTTTTGATCGGAAGGAAGAAGCAGACCGGCCGTGATGTTTGAATCTATAAAGTACCTGTTGGCCACCTGCTTTATTTTATCAGGCGTAACTCTGCTTATCTTATCTACGTACTGCATTTCATATTGATGATCCCCAGCGTCAACTTCAAACGAGCCGAGCTTTTGTGCCTGTCCCTGCATTGTTTCCATTGAATAGATAAAATCACTTTCAATGTTAACTTTTGCTTTTTTAAGTTCATCGCTCCTAACGGTAACGTACTTTAATTTGTATATCTGCTCCATTATTGCTTCAACGGCACTGGTGGCTTTATCTGCTTGAAGGGTTCCCCCAACCAGAAAAATGCCGTTGTGCTTGGGAGTAAAAGCGTAAGAATAAATGGAGTTTACCAGGCCCATCTCTTCTTTTATTTTTCTGATCAGTCTTGAGCTCTCTCCTCCGCTCAGGATATCGGAGATCACGTCAATTGCGGGAGTGTCCTCGTGCTTTATGTCAGGAACGTGAAAGGCAATTACGAAGTGTGCTACGTTTATATCCTTATCTATAACAAAAGTCTTGATCTTTTTCTGTGTTGGCTCGGCTGGGATCTTGCATTCGGATAGCTGTCTTTTTTTAAGTTTTCCGAAAGTTTTTTCAATCACGGGTTTGAGCTTTTTTGTTTTAAAATCCCCTACGACCACCAGTACCATGTTTTGCGGCGTGTACCATTTATTGTAAAAGTTCAGCACTTTTTTTTTGTTAAATGAATCAACGCTTTCTTTTGTGCCGATTATTGGGTTTCTGTAAGGATGTTTTTCGTATGCCGTTGAAAACAGTTTCTGGCTGAGCACCCTGCCCGGCGTGTCCTTGCCCCTTCTTATCTCTTCCTGAACCACTTCAAGTTCTTTTGCAAGTTCGGTGGGATCAAAAGTGGAATTCTGCATTACGTCTGCCAGAATATCCAGCGTGGAAGGTAAAAACCTACTTGCACTAACGACGTAATAAACTGTTTCATCAAAAGAGGTGTAAGCGTTTATATCTCCGCCGCCGCCTTCAATGGTCTTGGCAATTTCTCCCACGGCATATTTTTTAGTACCTTTAAAGAGCATGTGTTCGTGTACGTGTGCCAGACCACTTTCTTCTTCTGTCTCGCAGGTGCTTCCGGTTTTAACCCATACGTTTACCGCGGTCACCGGTGCAGAGCTGTTTTCTTGGAGTATTACGGTCATTCCATTGTTTAAAACAAATTTGGATATGCCGGCTTTATCAGGAATTTCAGCACTCATTGAGTTCTCCTTATATATGTTTGAAAATATTAATACAAAAATAATTAGAATAAATTTTTTCATCAGGAACAGATAAACTCTCGGGGTTGATTTAAGGGCTACTTTTCTGGACTGGACAGATCGGTATGTTCCTTTTCAACGTCTGATATTTTCAAAGTTTTGCGGTTCTTAATAAAATTGAAAACATATATTCCCAGCCCTGACAGAAAGTATAAATAAACTATTAGTATTACCATCGCGGATGGATTGGAAACAACTGCCGATATGATTATTGCGGCAATTACCAGAACGTTGAACTGCGCTTTCATTTTTAGCGTGTAAATTTTTCTGTAAGGGATATTGCTGACCATTACTATCCCTACAACTGGAGGTAAAAGCAGATAAAGCCATATAATTTCCTGAGTTGGAATGTGATGAAAGTCTGCAAGCAGCATAATAGGTGCAAACATCAATCCCGCGGCCATTGGGCTTGGCAGTCCAGAGAAGTTATATTTTTCTTCATTGTCAACCTGAACGTTGAACCTTGCAAGTCTTAACGCGGCACATACTATATAAAGCAGCAGAGCCATCAGTCCCATCTTACCTGCATCCATAAGGCACCATACATATACCAGGACAGCTGGAGCAACTCCGAATGAGACCATATCTGACAGTGAGTCATAAGATATTCCGAACTTACTTTCTGAACCGAGTGCACGGGCAATTTTGCCGTCAAGCATATCAAAAACGATTGCCAGTGCGATAAATCCGCCCGCCCACCAGAATTTATCGTGCAGCTGGTCCAGTGGAAGATCAGCGGTAACCTTTGCGGATAATATCTCAAGGGACTGTGCAATTGATGCCAGACCAAGGGCCATGCTGCAGGTCGTTATGATATTGGGCAACAGCGGTATAAGCCTTTCTCTCTGCAGGTTTTTTCTGCTCAGTTTCTTTTTTCTATTAACCATGCTATTATGGTCTCTCCTGCGGTTACTTTATCGCCTTCCCGAACCTCTGCTACCGAACCAACAGGCAGATAGACGTCCATTCGTGATCCAAATTTTATTATTCCAAACCTTTTCCCCTGATTATAATAACTGCCAACCCCTGCGTATGACACAATTCTCCGAGCTAAAAATCCCGCAACCTGTGAAAACACTATCTTTGGTCCTTCGTCAAGTTCCACCAGGGTAAGTAGTTGTTCATTTTCGTTGGAAAGTTCCGTTTCATATGCCAGATTGTACTTGCCTTGTCTGTATTTTGTAGCCAGTACCTTTCCGGAAACGGGGAACCGGTTTACGTGACAGTCCAGAATGGATAAAAATATGCTTATTTTCAAGCAGTCTTTCTTTAAAAACTCCGGCTCACTGGAGGTTGATATACTGATCACTTTTCCATCAGCAGGAGACACAACTGCATCCGGGTCACTGACCGTATTTCTTTCGGGATCTCTGAAAAAGAAAATTAAAGCAGCCGTTAGTACAAAAAAAGCGAAAGATAATAATGAAAATTCAAAAAACGCCAGCAACCAGCCTGCAGCACCCACCAGTAATAT
>CAZUNK010000158.1:0-7541 GCA_964622285.1 uncultured Spirochaetia bacterium | reverse complement strand
ATAAAAACCAGTTCTATTCATAGAATTCCAACCTACAAAAACCTCACTCAAATTATTAAAGAATTAGATACTAATGTGGCAAACATACCACTTATACTCTTGGGGGAGATACAAATGGTATTCTTTAAAGACCCAGAAATATAAATACGATAATGTTACTAAAATATAAAAAACATTTTTAAGTAAGATTTTTGGATCATAAATACTCTGAAATATTTCCCTAATACTATATGCTAAAATAAACAACGAAAGTATTGGATTTATAACAAAATGAGCACCAACCCATAGTATGCAACTGAGAAATAATGTAATTAAATCACCAAGCAGTAGAATCAAAATAAGTACAGTATTAGTTTTCATATTAGAACTATTAGGGATAGACATTAAGTACTACGACCTGTGAATTCTAACTCCCAAGACTTTTATCTGTCAATACACATCGGCGTAAAGTGTTATACTGTTAAAGATGTATAAATCCATATATGTAACTCTTTCCATAATGAAAACACTGCTGCTATTACTACTGTTGCTACCTGCCAGTGCAGAGGGGTCCATTGAAAAAGAAGTATCAGACATATCAGACCAGCTGATGTGTCCGGTATGTAGAGGACAGACGGTGGCTGAATCAAACTCGGCACTCGCAAACGATTTCAGAGAGATAATAAGAAAAAAACTGGAAGCCGGTGAATCAGAACAGGAGATCTTTAACTATTTTACTGAAAGATATGGAGAATCAGTGCTGGCTTCACCTCCCACCAAGGGTGTAAGACTGATCGTATGGCTTGCACCGCCCCTGGTCATTATATTTGGCTTTCTTCTTATGACCAGGTTTATATATTCCAGCAGCAAGGAAACAGGAAAAAAAAGGGTTATTGATAAAGATGAAGAAAGCTACTTGACGAAAATTGAAGAAGAGATCAGCAGTCCGGATCATAGACCATAAAAATCCAAACAGTCCTTCATCAATCTATCTCTTTCGTTCTTTATCTCATACCACTTTATATCATCTTCTCCCCTGATCCAGGTCATTTGCCTTTTTGCAAATCTGCGGGTGTTACTTTTTATCAGTTCAACCGCTTTATCAATATCTATCTCCGAATCCAGATATTGATTTATTTCCCTGTACCCAATGGAGTTCATCGGCTTTGTATCTCTTGAGTAGCCTAGTGAGCGAATGCTTTTTACTTCCTCTATAAGTCCATTCTGCATTATTCTATCAACTCGTTTGTTTATAATCTCTTTAAGACTTTCAGTTTCAGTATACAAGGCCAGTCTGAACGCGTTATATTCATTCCCGCTGAATCTGTGGGACCTGTGCAGTTCAGATATTTTAGTGTCAGTCAAGTAATATACTTCGAGAGCCCTTTGTATCCTTATGAAATCGTTCTTACTTATCTTATCAGCATAGTCAGCATCAATCCGCCTTAGCTTGTTATACAGGTGCGCCGTTCCCTTTTCCGCCCTCTCTTTTTCAATTTCCCTTCTGATATCCCCATCTGCGGGCACGCTTTCTATCAATCCGGACAGCAGAACCTTGATGTAAAGAAAACTTCCCCCCACAATAATTATTCTTTTATTTCTGCTGCTCAGTTCATTTATTACACGGGACGCCTCTTCTCTGTATAATCCGGCGTTAAAATCCTGATCGGGATACCTGATGTCAATTAAATGGTGAGGGATGGCCTGTCTTTCAGTAAGGGAGGGTTTTGAAGTACCTATATCAAAATACCTGTAAACCTGTATGGAGTCAGCACTTACTATCTCGGCATCAATCTTCCGTGCCAGCTCGGCGGCAAACTCTGACTTTCCAACGGCCGTGGGACCTAAAATAGCTATGATCTTAGGAATGATTGAATTGTTCGGCAAAGCTGCGGTTAACTGTTAACGGTCTTATAATCTTCTATATTTTCGTCCAGCGCCTCTTTTCTGCTCAATCTTATTTTTCCGTCTCTTTCCTTTGTAAGACATTTAACTAGTAGTTCGTCCCCTTCGCTCAGAATATCCGAGACGCTTTTAACCCTGCTTGTTGCCAGTTCCGATATATGAACCAGCCCATCCTGTCCATTGAGAAGTTCCACCACTGCCCCAAAATCCAGTATTCTCTTTACTTTACCTACGTAAACCTTACCGACCTCCACCTCTTCAATTAAGGTGTTCACGTACTTAATGGCGTTCTGACAGGAATCTGAATCCGGAGAAGCTATCATCAGCACACCATCGTCGTTTATGTCTATCTGAGCACCCGTAACCTCCACTATCTTTTTAATGTTCTTACCTCCGGGACCTATGATGTCCTTGATCTTGTTCTGAGGTACCTTCATGACGGTTATTTTTGGAGCATAGTCAGACGTTTTTTCTCTGGGACTGGATAGAACTGCGTTCATCTTGTCCAGCACGAACAGCCTGGCGTCCTTTGCCTGATTTAAAGCTTTTTCCAGTATTTCCTTTGTAACGCCCTTGACCTTAATATCCATCTGGACCGCAGTTATACCGTCCTGTGTTCCGGCAACTTTAAAATCCATGTCACCTAAATGGTCTTCATCACCTAAAATATCCGACAGGATGACGAATTCATCATCTTCCTTGATCAAACCCATGGCTATTCCCGCTACCGGCTTACTGATAGGAACACCTGCATCCATCAAAGACAGAGAAGTTCCGCAGACGGTAGCCATTGACGACGACCCGTTTGACTCAAGGATTTCAGACACGACGCGTATTGTATAAGGAAACTTTTCATGGTCCGGCAGCACCGGTATGATGGATCTTTCAGCCAGTGCACCGTGCCCGATCTCACGACGCCCGGGATTGAGCCGGTTTGAAGTCTCTCCAACGGAGTACGGAGGAAAATTGTAATGGAGCATGAACTTTTTGGTTATATCCCCGTCCAGCGAGTCAATTCTCTGCTGGTCGTAGGACGTGCCCAGCGTGGCAACCACTATTGCCTGCGTCTCTCCTCTTGTAAAAAGCGCAGACCCGTGAGTTCTTGAAAGGAGAGAAACGTCTATGTCAATATCCCTTACCGTTTCATAGTCCCTTGAATCAAGCCTGGTTTTTTTCTTGACCACTATTTCTCTCATAACTTCCTTCAGCAGGCTCTCGTAGGATTTTGCAATACTTTTGCCTTCATCTTCAAAGCTTTCTTTAAGACTTTCCACCGTTTCCAGGTAGATGCTTTGTATACTGTCTCTCCTGGTGGATTTAGAGTCAGCTATTATGGACTCGCGCAGCTTTGGCCCGGCAAACTGATAAACTGCTTCCTTTAATTTCGGAGCAATTTCAAATGGTTTTACGACCCTTTTCTGAATATTTAGACCGTCCACCATTTCTTCCTGCATTTTAATTAACTCCCTTATACAGTCATGGGCGAACAGCAGTCCATCAATAACCTCGGATTCGGTTGCTTCCTTTGCCCCACCCTCAACCATGACCAGCGCTTCCTTTGAACCGGCAACGATAATGTCCATATCACCCTGTTCAATCTGGTCTTTGGTAGGGTTACAGATAAATTCATTATTTATTCTTGTTACCCTGACCCCTGCAATGGGACCTTCAAACGGTATATCGGACAACATTATGGCCGCAGATGCAGCGTTAAGCGACAGTACGTCAGGAGAGTTTTTACCATCGGCCGACAGAACGGTTATCATAACCTGCGTCGGATAGTTGAACTCTTTGGGTATCAGCGGTCTGATCGGCCGGTCTATAAGCCTTGACGTCAGTACTTCCTGCTCAGACGGCCTTCCTTCCCGTTTAAAGTAACCACCTGGTATTTTACCAGCTGCGTAGGACTTCTCCTGATAGTTGACCGTAAGAGGAAGAAAATCTTCTCCTTCCAGTCCTTCTTTTTCCGCTACGACCGTAGCAAGTACCGTCGTGCCTTCAGACGTTGCCAGCACGGAACCGCTTGCTTGTTTTGCTACTTTTCCTATTTCAAACTTATAGCTTTTTTCAAAAAGCTGCTTCTCTACTACTTTATGTGGAATAGGCAAGAAAACCTCCTCTAGTTTTACCTTCTTAACCCTAGTTTCTGGATTAGATCACTATATTTTTGTGAGTTTTTTTGTTTTAGATAATTCAATAGCTTTCTTCTTTTTGCCACATGCTTTACCAGTCCCCTTCTCGAATGATTATCCTTTGGGGTTTTCTGCATGTGGGCCGATAACTTGTCTATCATCTTTGATAATAACGCAACCTGAACTTCAGCGGTGCCAACGTTCTTTTCAGAACCTGAATATTCTTTAGCAACCTCCAGTTTCTCTTCTCTACCAAGTGACATTTCAATACCTCCTAAAGTTATCAATTAACGTTAATAACGCGCAGGGTCTTTAAAACCACATCTTCTTCGTCCAGGCACTCTGCCTCGCCGGATGAAATCTGTGCCTCCGTTATTGCGATGAGTTCACCGTTGTTCCTAACGGTTAATATCTCTGATTTTTCAAAAGTTGGAAATACAACCCCGGTAAAGCAGCTTTTTAACAGCTTTTTGCCATCCCGTATCATACCTGCAAACTTATCACTTACTTCAACTGACCTCAGGTGCCCCAGCAGGCCATTTAGCTCTATTATTCTGAAGTTTGAATTTTCAATGTCCTCAATGGTAAAGGAGTCATCAATTGAAAACTGCCCACTGGAAATTCTTTTCAGTGCTTTGAGATGCCCTCCGCACCCCAGTTCACTGCCGATGTCCCTGCTCAGGGACCGTATGTAAGTTCCCCTGGAGCACTTTACGTAAAACCGTATGTGGGGCGATCTGTAATCCAAAAGTTCCAACTTTTCCACTTTAACGTCCCTCAGTTCTCTTTCAACGCTTATCCCCTTTCTTGCCAGACTGTACAACCTGACACCTTTTTTTTTAATCGCAGAGAACATGGGGGGCATCTGTTTAATATTTCCCTTATATTTGTTAAAACATTTCATTATATCACGTTCACTGATTTTTCCAACTTTATTTCTACTTACCACATTACCCGTTTTATCAAGCGTATCGGTTGTAACGCCCAGCTCTATGATCCCGGTGTACTCTTTTACGCTGTCTGCAAGGTATGGGATGACCTTTGTAGCTTCGTTAAGCAGTACAGGGAGCACGCCCGTGGCAAAAGGATCCAGCGTTCCGGTATGACCTGCTTTTTTAACGTTCAGTAGTTTTTTAACCCTGCTCAGAGCTCCGTTTGAAGTAATTCCCTCGGGCTTGTTAAGTATGAACGCTCCATTCATCTAACAGCTTCTTTTACCGACTGCAGAACTCTGTTCTTAACGCTTTTTATACTTCCTTCAATTGAGAGCCCGGCAGCTTTAACGTGTCCGCCGCCTCCAAATGTTCGTGCAATCCTGGAAACGTCCACGTCATACTTGGACCTCAGACTCACCCTCCAGCTTTGCTTATCAGCGCTGCTGTCTGAACAGTCCTGTTTAAAAAACACTCCAACGGAAACCCCGTTTATACTTCTTGCTATATTAACTATTCCTTCCGTATCTTCCTTTGTGGTACCGGTTTTTTTATACATTGATTCATCAACGTATATTGACGCCACTTTTGAAGTGTCATCCACCTCAAGGGTGCTTATTGCTTCTGATATAAGTTTTATTTTTCTCAGCGGTTCATTCTCGTATATTGATCGTGACACCATCGTCAGGTCGGCCCCTGTCTCCAGCAGTTCTCCCGATATTCTGAAAGCCTCGGAGTTCGTGTTTGAATAACGAAACGATCCGGTATCACCTATTATTGTTGACAGCAGGCAGTTGGCTATCTCTCTGCTGATCTCCACGTTGCACTGCCTGAGCAGTTTATAGACCAGAACGCCCGTGCAGGCGGCATTATGATCTATAACGGACAAGTCCCCTCCGCCGTTATTAGTGAAGTGATGATCAATAATGATCAGCTTTTTTTCCCGCAGAGCAGCAACGAACTCTCCAAAGATCTTTCCCGGCCTGTATACGTCCGCACAGTCCAGAAGCACTATCAAGTCGTACCTTTCCTCCTCTAATATGGACGGGTCGGTTATGACTTTTTCCCAGCCCGGCAGAAAATGCAGGTAACCAGGCACCTTGCCGGAGCTGTACATTTCAACTTTCTTACCTATGCTTGAAAGCCCGCTGCCCAGCGCAAGCATTGAACCAAGGGCGTCGCAGTCCGGACTTTCATGAGAGGTCAGAAGAAGCGTGCTGCAGCTTAGAACAGCCTGGGAAACCTGATTCAGACGGTCGGTCATTTCATCACCTCTTTTATAAGGTCGTCAACTTTATACCCGTTTTCCAAAACGCTGTCGTACTCAAACTCTATCGCTGGCAATTTCTTTAACCTTACCCTGCTCCCTAATTTTTTTCTGATAAACCCCGTGGCGCTGGTCAGCCCTTCTTTTACGTTGCCTCTATCAAAATTCTCTGAAACAATCATAAAGTAAAGTTTTAAATACCCCATGTCGTCCGACAGATGGAAGTTCGTTATAACAACTGAACTTACCCTGGGGTCCCTGATCTCACCGACCGTTATCATATTTGAGACTTCGTGCATTATCTGCTCGCCGACCTGCTTTGATCTTTTATAGCTGTATCCCATTTAAAACACCTAAAAACTGATAAGTTCAATGTTGTTGGAGATCACTTCGTAGGAACTTCCACTCTTGAGATAGTTCAGAACGCCGTCCAGGCTTGAACTGACGAACTGCGTGTCGTTTGACACGATAACAATACCTATCTCAGATCTTTTCCACAGATCGTTTAACCCCACCTCGGAAACTGACAGATTTCTGAACTCACGTTTAACTTTTTCTATAAGGCTTTTTATTATCCTTCTTTTATCCTTCAAGGACCTGCTTGAACGTATATAGATCTCAAGTCTCATTAAACCAACGATCATATACGGAGTTTATAGCTGCTGCTTGATCTCCTCAAGGTGATAGAGTTCCAGTACGTCATCAACTTTAATATCATTGAAATTCTCAATACCTATGCCACATTCATACCCGGACTGAACTTCCTTTACATCGTCCTTAAATCTTCTCAGCGATTCCAGCTTTCCATCATAAACTACGACCGACTCTCTGAGCACTCTTATATTGTCGTCCCTGTGAACAACTCCATCAGAGACCATGCAGCCGGCGATAGTTCCTACTTTGGAAATATGGAACAGTTCCTTGACCTCCGCTCTTCCATTGACCTCTTCTTTTATAATGGGCTTTAACAGCCCTTCCATGGCACTTTTAATCCTGTCCAGAACGTCATATATAATGCTGTGAAGTTCCAGGGAGATCCCCTCACGTTCTGCGATCCGCAGCGCCTTTGTGTCCGGCCTGACGTTAAATCCAACCACGACCGCGTTTGACGCGCGCGCAAGAAGAATATCAGACTCATTAATACCCCCAGCTCCTGAATGCACGAAGCTGACCTTGCATTTTTCATTGCTCAGTTTATCTATTGATTCCTTCAGCGCTTCAACTGAACCCTGAGTATCGGCTTTAATTATTAAAAACAGTTCTTTTACCTCTTCCTCTTCCATGTTGGCAAAAATATTTTCCAGAGAAATTTTATCAGAAGGGGTC
>CAZUNK010000157.1:0-11480 GCA_964622285.1 uncultured Spirochaetia bacterium | reverse complement strand
CCGCAGTTTTACTTCAGAACGACGGACGTAACGGGAGATATAAAGCTGCCGGAAGGAGTTGAGATGGTAATGCCCGGGGACAATATAAACATGGACGTGGAGCTGATAAGTCCTGTGGCAATGGACGAGCAGCTGCGATTTGCAATAAGGGAGGGTGGTAGAACGGTAGGTGCAGGTGTTGTTACCTCTATTACTGAATGATCAGAGAGGGTTTTAAAAGGGCAGTAGCTTAACTGGTAGAGCACTGGTCTCCAAAACCAGCGGTTGGGGGTTCGATTCCCTCCTGCCCTGAAAGCAGAAATATGAAAGGCGTGAGCGAATATAAAGAATCTGTGGTCCACTTTGCTAAAGATGTTGGACTTGAAATAAAAAAGATCACTTGGCCTTCAAGAAGTGAAACTACCAAGTCGGCACTTGCAGTATTGATTATCTCAGGTATATTTGCCATCTTTTTATCATTTGTGGATTATGTTTTTTCAGTAGTTGTAGGTTCAATATTAAGTTAATATGACATGAGCGCAAAATGGTACGTAGTGCACGTTAACACGGGCTTTGAAGACAAGGTAAAGACAATACTTGAAGATACCATTGCGCTTAAGAAAGCCAATGTTGGTATTGAGGAGGTTCTGCTTCCAACCGAAAAAATAATTGAAACCCAGGCAAGTGGAAAACAAAAGACGTCAACCAGGAGGTTTTTTCCAGGCTACGTACTGGTGAAGATGACGCTGGACGAGGAAACGTGGCATTTTATCAAAAATATTCCAAAAGTCATTGGTTTTGTGGGTGATAACGTGGTGGAAGGAGGGATAGACCCAGGATCTGTGCCCGACATAAGCGAAGATAAAATAACCGAAATAAAGACACATATAAAAGAAGGTACATTAAAACCAAAACCGAAGATCGCATTTGAAAGAGGAGAGACCATAAAGGTAACAGAGGGGCCGTTTGCAAGCTTTTCTGGAACTATAGAAGATATCAACCCTGATAAGGGCAAGGTTCAGGTATCCGTTACGATCTTTGGAAGAACGACCCCAATAGAGCTGGATTTCAATCAGGTGGAAAAAGTTTAATGAAAAAAATAGACGGATATTTAAAACTGCTGATCGAAGCGGGTAAAGCAACGCCTTCACCCCCGGTGGGACCTGCTCTGGGTCAAAAGGGCATAAATATAATGGAATTCTGTAAAGCATTTAACGCTCAGACATCCAACAGCCAGGGATTGATGCCCGTGGTCGTTACCGTGTACGTTGACAAATCATTTACTTTTGAAATAAAAACCCCACCTGTCTCTTATTTACTGAAAAAGGCTGCAAAAATAGACAAGGGTTCAAGTCATGTGCCAAGAGTAAAGGCCGGTGCCATTAATAAAGAGCAAGTAATGGAAATAGCTAAAGTTAAGCTGAAAGATCTGAATACTGACGACCCTGAAGCAGCTTGTAAGATCGTGGAAGGTACTGCAAGGAGCATGGGCATAGACATTAAATAAAAGTTTTATTCAGAGAGACATCATGGCTACAGGAAAAAAATTCGTGAAAGTTAAAAGTATCGTTGATTCAGAAAAATATTATTCCGTAAGCGAATCGGTGGAACTGGTTGAAAAGACCAAAAGGGCGAATTTTGACGAATCGGTTGATATCGCGGTCAAACTCGGAATAGACCCCCGGCAGGCTGACCAGCAGATAAGAACGGCGGTCAATCTTCCTCACGGTACCGGTAAGAACATAAAGGTGATGGTATTTGCAAAGGACGATAAAGTTGAAGAGGCAAAAAATGCTGGTGCCGACCACGCTGGACTGGATGAATATATTGAAAAGATAACAAAGGAGAACTGGATGGATTTTGACGTGGCCATAGCAACTCCGGACGTTATGAGCAAAGTTGGAGGGCTGGGAAAAGTGCTGGGTCCCAAGGGACTTATGCCAAATCCCAAGGTCGGGACGGTAACAAAAAATGTTGCCGAGGTGGTAAAGCAGGCCAAAGAAGGCAGAATAGAGATCAGGAACGATAAAAGCGGGGTTATACATGCACCTATAGGTAAAGTTTCTTTTGGTAAGCAGAAGATAAAAGAGAACCTGCTTGCGATCATAAGTGAGATAAACAAGCAGAAACCACCTTCGTCAAAAGGTATTTTTCTCAGAAAAGTATCGGTATCAAACACTATGGGTCCTGGTATTAATCTGGACATGGTGGATATAAAGGAGTCTTTAAAAAGCCTGTAATTCAGAATATAAGAGCTTTGTGATTGTTGTTCAGGGATTTTGAATGCTAACAAGGGAAGCAAAAAAAGAAATAGTTGAACAGTTGAACAGTAAGTTCAGATCAAGCATTTCCATATTCGTTCTTGATTATTCAGGACTGACTGTAAAAGAACTGGAAAAAATAAGGAAAGACCTGAAGTCAGTTGACAGTGAGATCAAAATTGTCAAGAACACCTTGCTGAGAAAGGCGTCAGATGATACGGTCGCTGATCAGTTGACGGACCTGTTCACTGGTTCCACCGCTATCGGGTTCTCAAAAGGTGATTCTTCTGCTTCGGCAAAAGTGTTTGTAGATTCAGTAAAAACTCATGAACAATTTACTATCAGGGGCGGTATTGTAGAAGGAAAAAAGGTTGATGCAGGTGAAATTGAACAGATATCCAAGCTGCCTACAAAAACTGAACTTATCGCTCAGTTCGCATGTCTGCTGAACTCCCCTATGTCCCAGTTCGCGTGTTCATTGAAAAATATGCAAACGAAATTTGTATATGTGCTGCAAGCGTTAAAAGAGAAAAAACATTAACAATAAAAGTAAATCAGGAGGTATTAACAATGGCTGATATAAGCAAAGCCGATGTAATTACGTACTTGGAGAAAGCTACTATGCTTGAGGTGTCGGAACTGATCAAAGAGATAGAAGAAAAGTTTGACATTACGGCGGCCCCTGCACAGGTGGCGGTTGCAGCCGCACCAGGTGCCTCTGGAGCTCAAGAAAGTGCTGCAGGCGCACAGGAAAAGACTGAAGTAAGCGTTGTCTTAAAAGAGTTTGGAGAAAATAAGATCCAGGTCATTAAGGCCGTGAGAGAAGTTACTTCGTTAGGACTCAAAGAAGCCAAGGAATTGGTGGAGAATGCCCCAAAAAACGTTAAAGATGATATAAGCAAAGAAGAAGCCGAAGATATTAAGAAAAAGTTAGAGGCTGCTGGCGCAAAAGTAGAAATATCATAGTCGTTCTGCTTGTTATTCATCTTTATTAACTATATTTTTTGAGGGTATACAATTTGAGAGCGCAAAAACACGAATATAGAAAAGTTTTTTCTAAAATACCAAACATTTTACAGATTCCACACCTGCTGGAAGTTCAGACCAAGTCTTATAAAGAGTTCCTGCAAGCTGAAACAGATCCTGAAAAAAGAGAACTGAAAGGTCTGCATGCAGTTTTCAAGGGAGTTTTTCCCATTGCAGATGCTACGGGCAGGTCCAGTCTGGAGTATGTAAAGTACAGACTGGATTCTCCTGAGAACAAAGAAGGGGAGTGCAGATTGAAAGGATATACCTACGTTTCCCCTCTGCATGTGACTTTCAGACTTATAATATGGGAACTTTCATACGAAGTTGAACTATATCAAGTTGGTGAGAACAAAGATGAAGTAGTTAAAGTCATAAGAGAGGTTGCCAACCTGGGAGCTAAAGAGACCAAGGAACTGGTTAAGTTGGCCGGTAAAGAGTCAAAAGATGGGGTAACTATTGAAACTTATTCTGATGAAAATGAAGCCAAAGATGCCAAAAAAAGATTAGAGACGGCCGGTGCGACCGTAGAAATATCAGACAAAAAGCACATTCGGGAGATAAAAGAGCAGGAAGTCTTTTTTGGTGAAGTTCCTATCATGACCAATAACGGTTCCTTTATTGTAAATGGAACTGAGAGGGTAATAGTGAACCAGCTTCATCGCTCTCCAGGTGTGTTCTTTGGTAAAAGTAAAGACAGCTCACTTGGCAAAGGTTCCTTCTTTGCAAGGATCATACCTCAGGAAGGCAGTAAATGGCTGGATTTTGAGTTTGATTCAAAAGACTTGCTCCACGTAAGGATAGATAGAAAGAAAAAATTCCACGTTACTATTCTTCTTAAGGCCATGGGCTACAGCCCATCTGAAATAATGAACTACTACTACCCCGTTGAAGTCGTTCATATAACAGAAGAAGGATTTGAAAAAGAGATCAACGAAGAGACCATAAAATACCAGAAAGCCAGCCTGAACATAGTTGATAAAAAATCAGATGACGTGCTGGTCCGAAAGGGAATGAGATTTGGACGAGGTGCGCTGCTGAAACTTGAAAAAGCCGGAGTTAAGCGTTTTCCGATAGACAGGAATGAAATTACGGGTCAGACCACGGCAGCAGACAACAAGGAAAAATACTTCTGCGCCGAAGACATAGTGGACCCGAAAACGGGAGAAATACTGGTCAGTTTCAATCAACCTGTCACAAACGAAGAAATAGATAAGTTAAAAGAAAACAAAATAGAGACTTTCAAGGTTTTTTACATAGATGATGATTCTATTTCTGCTTCTCTCAGGAACACCTTGAAAAATGATGAGGACAAGACCAAAACCGAAACAACTGAAGATGCAATAAAGGAAATATACAGGAAATTCAGACCAACTGATCCACCTACGCCAAGGGTAGCCAGAGATTTTTTTCATAAACTGTTCTTTGACCCTGAGACTTACAGGCTTTCACAGGTTGGCAGAATAAAGATCAACAATAAACTGAACATTGATCTTCCTGATGATCATCTTCATTTAAGCAAAGAGGATATCTGCCTTACGATCAAATATCTTCTTGATCTTCAAGGGGGCAGAGGAAGTACGGATGATATAGACCACCTTGGAAACAGAAGAGTAAAGACAATAGGGGAATTGATAGAGGACAGGTTCTACCACGGTGCTAAAAGGCTTGCTAAATCAGTAAAAGAAAAGATGAGCTATCAAGAGATAGAGGATATGATGCCTAGTGAGGTACTGATGCCCAAAGCCGTCATTTCAGTTGTAAAGGAATTTTTCACCACTGGGCAGCTCTCACAGTTCATGGACCAGACCAATCCCCTGTCCGAGATAACCCATAAAAGAAGGCTCAGTGCCCTGGGTCCCGGTGGTTTAACAAGAGAAAGAGCGGGATTTGAAGTGCGGGATGTCCATGTGTCCCACTACGGAAGGATCTGCCCTATTGAAACGCCTGAGGGTCCGAATATTGGACTGATATCAAGCCTGAGCACTTATGCAACGATAAATAAATATGGATTTATTCAAACGCCTTACAGAGTTGTAAAAAACGGTAAAGTGACTGACGAGATCGTGCTGCTGAGTGCGGATCAGGAAGAAAGGCACATTATAGCTCAGGTAAATGCTCCTGTTGATGATAAAGGTGCGTTCAAAGCCGAACTTATCTCTTCTCGTCATGAAGGTGAATTTAAAATGGTTAAAAGTGACACTGTTGAGTTAATGGACGTGTCCCCTAACCAATTGGTTTCTGTGTCTGCGGCACTAATACCATTTTTAGAGCACGATGACGCCAACAGGGCATTAATGGGCTCAAATATGCAGCGTCAGGCAGTCCCGCTGATAAAAACAACTGCTCCAGTTGTAGGCACGGGCATGGAAAGCACGGTTGCCAAGGATTCGGGCGTTACTGCCGTTGCAGAAAATGACGGTACTGTGGATTACGTTGATGCAAATAAGATCATTATAAGATCAAACAACGCCAAAGGGTCCGACGGGGGAGTTGATCTGTTCAATTTGATCAAGTTCCAAAAGTCCAATCAAAGCACCTGTTGGAATCAAAGCCCTATTGTATCAAAGGGGCAAAAGATAAAGAGAGGACAGGTGATAGCTGATGGACCGTCCACGGATAAAGGTGAGCTGGCTCTGGGTAAGAACATAACGGTAGCTTTCATGCCTTGGGGCGGCTATAACTTTGAGGATGCCATACTGGTAAGTGAAAAACTGCTGAAAGAAGATTCCTTTACCTCAATTCATATAGAGGAAGAAGAATGCGTGGCACGTGAAACCAAGCTCGGCAAGGAAGAGATTACAAGGGATATTCCAAATGCAGGTGAAGAATCCTTGAGGAATTTGGATGAAAGCGGGATCATAAGGGTCGGAGCTACCGTCAAACCAGGAGATATACTGGTGGGAAAAATATCCCCGAAAGGCGAAACCCAGCTCTCTCCTGAAGAAAAATTACTGAGAGCCATATTTGGCGATAAAGCCGGTGATGTTAAAGATACCTCCTTAAAAGCGTCCCCCGGAACTTACGCAACGGTCATTGATGTAAAAGTACTGGTATCCAGGTCCGTTGAAAAAGATGATGCGTCAAAAATGGTGGAGGATCTGGAGGTAAGGGAACTGGAACAGGAAAGGGATGAAGATGTCTCCAGACTGGAAAAAGATGCCAGAATTAAGGTAAATGGACTGATAGCAGGAAAAAAAGCTGCATCCAGAGTGAAAGCGGGCAGAAAAACCTTACTTAAAGAAGGGGAAGTAATAACCGAAGATGTCCTGACTGATGTGCCTTTTGGAAAACTGCCCGATGTCAATGTTAAGGAATCAAAGATCGAAAATAAGGTAAAGGCGATTATTGATAGTACATCAGAGCAGATCAAGCTGGTTACAAAGACGTACGACCAGAGAATATCAAACCTGAAAAAGCCTGATGAACTGCCTCCAGGGGTTTTAAAAGTAGTTAAGGTTTATCTGGCTGCTAAAAGAAAACTCCAGGTTGGCGATAAGATGGCTGGCAGGCACGGCAACAAAGGAGTTGTCTCAAAAGTTCTGGCAGAGGAAGATATGCCATACCTGCCTGATGGAAGACCGGTTGAGATGGTTCTGAATCCCCTTGGAGTACCGTCCAGGATGAACGTGGGACAAATACTTGAAACCCACCTGGGATGGGTGGCCAAGGAACTGGGAAGAAAGTTGGACGAATACCTTGAAGAAGAGTTCAGTCCAGACGCACTAAGAAAGAAGATTGAAACGTATTACTCAGGCTCCACGGAATTTTTGAAATTCCTGAGTTCCTTGAACGATAGTGAAGTAATTGAACTTGCCAGGGAGCTTAAAGATGGTATTCCGATCAAAGTGCCTGTATTTGATGGGGCCAAGGAAACTGAGATTGAAAAACTTTACAAAGAAGCCGGCCTCCCCATGGATGGAAAAACAATACTGTTCAATGGTCAAACGGGAGAACCTTTTGATCAGAAAGTGACGGTTGGAACTATGTACATGCTGAAACTCCATCATCTTGTGGAGGAAAAAATACATGCAAGGGCGATCGGACCTTATTCGCTTGTCACCCAGCAACCATTGGGTGGTAAAGCACATTTTGGCGGACAGAGGCTTGGAGAAATGGAAGTCTGGGCACTTGAGGCTTATGGTGCTGCCTATACTCTGCAGGAATTTCTGACCCTTAAGTCCGATGACGTAACAGGACGTACCAGAATATTTGATTCCATAGTAAAAGGTGATCTGAATTTTGAACCTGGACTGCCTGAATCATTCAAAGTGCTTCAGAAAGAACTTCAGTCCCTGTCCTTAAATGTGGACTTAATTGAAGAAGAAACAGAAAATAACGATGGAGGGTTAAGATAATAAGTGGAAATAGAAACCTTTTTTGAGAAACCGAAAAACCCATCTGATTATTCAACGGTAAAGATCTCTATTGCTTCACCAGAAAAGATAAAGGAATGGTCTTATGGTGAGATAGCCAAGCCGGAAACCATTAACTACAGAACTTTTAAGCCTGAGAGAAATGGTCTGTTCTGTGCCAAAATATTCGGACCGGTTAAAGACTACGAATGCACCTGCGGGAAGTACAAGAGATTAAAACACAGAGGCGTAACGTGTGAAAAATGCGGGGTTGAAGTCATATCTTCCAAAGTCAGACGTGAGAGAATGGCCCATATTGAACTTATATCACCAACCGTTCATATATGGTTTCTGAAAACCATTCGCATGCTTTTGGGCATGACTTTAAAGGACCTTGAAAAAACCTTGTATTTTGAGGCTTACGTCGTTTATGACCCTGGTCCTACAAAACTGAAGTATGGTGAAGTTATAAACGAAGGGGAATACAGAGAACTGCTTGATGAATTCGGATCAACTTTTAAAGTAGGAATGGGCGCTGAAACTATCAGGGAAATGCTCAAAAACAGAGACATGAACGCTCTTTCTGAAGAGTTGAAGGATGAAATCAAGAGAACGAATGACCTGATAAAAAGAGCAAGGATCGCAAAAAGGCTGAGAGTATGTGATGCGTTCAAAAAATCAAAGAACAAGCCTGAATGGATGATCTTAACCAGAATTCCCGTTCTGCCACCGGATCTCAGACCGCTGGTCCCGCTGGACGGAGGTAGATTTGCCACTTCGGACCTGAACGACCTTTACAGAAGGGTCATAAACAGGAACAACAGACTGAAAAAACTAGTGGAACTGGATGCACCTGATATTATTGTAAGAAATGAAAAGAGAATGCTGCAGGAATCAGTGGATGCACTTCTGGAGAACGGCAGAAGAGGCAGACCGGTGCTGGGGCACAACCGAAGGCCTTTAAAGAGCCTGAGCGATATAATTAAAGGAAAACAGGGAAGGTTCAGGCAGAATCTCTTAGGTAAAAGAGTGGATTACTCTGGAAGATCGGTGATCACGGTTGGTCCGGAGCTGAAACTCCATCAGTGTGGGCTGCCGAAGCAGATGGCGCTTGAGCTGTTCAAACCGTTCATCTACCAGAAACTTGAGGAATGGGGAGACGCGTCAACCATCAAAATAGCCAAAAAGTTCGTTGAGCAGGAGGACCCGAAAGTATGGGAGGCTTTGGAGCAGGTGATCATGGAACATCCCGTGCTGTTAAACCGTGCTCCAACTCTTCATAGATTAAGCATACAGGCGTTTGAGCCTATACTCATAGAAGATAAAGCAATTCAGGTTCATCCGTTGGTATGTCCAGCTTATAACGCTGATTTTGACGGGGATCAAATGGCAGTGCACGTGCCTCTTTCAGTTGAAGCGCAAACCGAGTGCAGGTCGCTTATAATGTCAAGCAACAATATCCTTTCATCCGCTTCAGGTAAGCCAATAGTCCTGCCCACGCAGGATATTGTGCTTGGAATATATTACATGACACGGGATGCCGCTTATGATAAAGGTTCTGGAAAAGTCTTTTCCAGCATTGAAGAGCTTTCCATAGCTTATGAACTAGGGGAAATTGGTATACATGCAAAGATCAAGATCAAGATCAAGGATAAAATCTACGACACGACGGTTGGCAGGGTACTTCTGTATGAAATAACGCCGGATATTATACCTTTTGAGGATGTCAATCGTGTAATGACAAAGCATGCTACTGAAGAACTTGTTGATACTTGTTTTAGAATGACAGGTGGAAAAGAAACCGTGATTCTTGCGGACAGGCTAAGGACCCTGGGTTTTAAATATTCCACAAAAGCAGGTATTTCCGTATCTATTCATGATATAGAAATTCCGGAGCACAAGGAAAAGATGCTCTCACAGGCACAAAAAGAGGTAGTGAAAGTACAGGATCACTACTCTCAGGGATTGATCACGGACGGAGAACGGTACAACAAGGTGATAGATATATGGACAAGAACCAGCAATGACATCGCAAATAAAATGATGGAAAAGATCTCATACGAAGAAGTGGAAGATGATGAGGGAAATACAAACAGGGGTTCAAGTTCCAACCCCATATATATGATGATCGATTCTGGTGCACGAGGCAGCCAGACCCAGGTCAGGCAGCTTGCCGGTATGAGAGGACTTATGGCAAAACCATCAGGAGAAATAATTGAAACTCCTATTACCTCCAATTTTAGAGAAGGACTAACGGTTCTGCAGTACTTTATATCTACTCACGGTGCAAGAAAAGGACTTGCCGATACTGCCCTTAAGACTGCCAATGCAGGTTATTTAACTCGTAGATTAATAGATGTGGCACAGGATGTTATGATAACCGAAGATGACTGTGGAACCTCGGAGGGAATATCCGTACATGACCTTGTTGACAGCGGTAAGGTTATTGAGAGAGTAGGACAGAGAGTTCTGGGAAGGGTTGTGCTTGAAGATATAAAAAACCCAATGAACGATGAAATCATAGTCGGGGAAAATGAACAAATAGATGAAGAATCATCAAAGAAAATTGATGAGGTAGGCAGCATAATAGAGATCAAGATCAGATCAGTGCTGACATGTGAAACAAAGGTCGGTGTGTGCAGGCGATGCTATGGCAGGAATCTATCAACGGGCAATCTGGTGAACATTGGTGAGGCGGTTGGGATCGTGGCAGCACAGTCAATTGGTGAGCCGGGCACGCAGCTCACTATGAGAACCTTTCACATTGGAGGTGCTGCAAGTGCAAGAGCCGCAGAAAGCACAATAGAGAACCAGCACGCCGGAACTATTAAGTTTGACAACGTTAAAACAGTAAGGAACAAAGATAATAACCTGGTTGTGATAAACCGCACGGGATCTTTAATTGTTTTTGATAACAAAGGCTATGAACGTGAAAGATACCCATTATCTCTTGGAGTAAAACTGAACGTTGAAGAGGGCAGTGAAGTCAAGGAAAAAACGTTGCTTGCAGAATGGGACCCTTACACAACTCCTTTTGTTGCGGAAGTATCAGGAAAGATTAGATATAAAGACCTGGACAAGGACTCAGGAACTCTTATGGAGCAAGTTGACGAGGCCACTGGTATAGTCAACAAAGTGGTTAAAGAATCAAAGAACCTGAGCCTTCATCCTACCCTGATAATTCATCCTGATAATGACGATGCTGTCAGTGACGAACGTCATAAAGCAAATGGTGTTCAATATTCGCTTCCAGTAGGAGCGATCATTGAAGTGAGTGAAGACGATGATATTGCCGCTGGGGACATTATAGCCAAAATACCTGGAGCAACCTCAAAAACGAAGGATATAACAGGGGGACTGCCCCGCGTGGCAGAGTTGTTTGAAGCAAGGATACCAAAAGACCCTGCAGTTGTCAGTGAAATAGATGGAGAGGTTTCTTATGAGGACGTTAAAGGAAAAAGGCGCGTTATTGTAACTCCTGAACTTGGTGAGCCAAAAGTGTACGCGGTTCCCAGACGCAAGCACATACTTTTGAGAGAAGGTGAAGTGGTTAAAGCGGGAGATCAGCTTGTTGATGGGTCCATTAACCCACACGATATCCTAACGATAAAAGGTGAAAAGGAACTTGCAAGGTATCTTGTGGATGAAATTCAGGACGTATACAGGCTTCAGGGGGTAAAACTGAACGATAAGCACGTGGAGGTCATAGTTAAGCAGATGCTCAGGCGTGTAAGGGTCAGAAACCCAGGCGATACAACGCTGCTGGTCGGTGAAGCGGTTGAAAAGCACGTCTTCTTTGAAGAAAATGAGAAGGTAATGGCGCAAAAAGGCACTCCGGCATCCGCAGAACCTTTATTAC
>CAZUNK010000156.1:0-2114 GCA_964622285.1 uncultured Spirochaetia bacterium | reverse complement strand
AGAGCAGCGGACTCATAATCCGTTGGTCCCAGGTTCGAGTCCTGGTGGGCCCAATAGACACGGTAATGAACATTTTAACAATTTTAGTTAACATCATTAAAAATAGACATTTTTCCGCACTCAGCACCATCAAACCCCATTACTTTAAAATTAATCAAAGGAGAGTAATATGCAAGACCAGATACTTGGTCTCCAGCAGCTTCAGAGCGTTGACGTAGAATTAAAAGAAATAGAAAGTAATTTGGAAGAATATCCAAAGAAAATTTCACAGATTAAAGACGAGATCAAAAACGCCACTGATTCCATACAGGAGAAAAAAAATAATCTTGCCGAGTTAGAAAAAATTAAATCTCAAATAGAATCCGAAATACAGAACAATCTTGATTCAATAAAAAAAGCAGAAGGAAAACTTTTTGAGATAAGCACACACAGAGAATATGAAGCACTTCAGAAAGAAATAGCAGAAGCCAAGAGATTCAACTTAGAACTTGAAGAACAAGTTATTACAAAAATGGAAGAGATTGAAACTCTGACTGCCGAGATAGACACAGAAGAAAAAGACTTTAAGGACAAAGAAGCCAGTTATAAAGAAAAAATAGATGAGTATGAGCTACTGATAGAGGAACTTAATTCCAGACTGGCGCCTGTTTCAACAGAAAAAGAAAAAATACTGAAAAAAATAAATTCCGATGTATTACCTATTTACAAACAGGTCATAAGAAAAAACGGTACAGCTCTTGCGCTCGTGGACAATGAAGTATGCACGGGATGTAATATGAACATACCTCCTCAACTGTACATTCAGGTACTGGCACAAAATAAAATACTCCAGTGCCCAAACTGTAAAAAAATTCTCTATTCCAATTCAAACCAAGAAGAGCAGAAAAATTAAAGTTTTAGCCGGTTTATCACAGCCTATTGACGTTTATACAGATGGAGCATCCAGGGGAAACCCAGGCAAGTCCGGAATAGGAATACTGTTCAAAGACGGCAACGAGGCTTATAGAGAGTACAAAAGCTACATAGGAATTGGTACAAACAATAATGCCGAATATACCGCCCTTATTACCGCGCTTGAGATCGCGAGTAAAGAAAAAGTAAAAGAGATAAACGTCTACACCGACTCTCAGCTTGTGGCCAATCAGATCAACAGGCTCTGGAGGGTTAAGGATCCGAAGGTAAGAATCCTGTTTACAAAAGCCCAGGAATTAACCAAAAACTTTTCTCACTTTACTATCACTCATATTGAAAGGGAAAAGAACTCCGAAGCTGACAGACTTGCCAACGAAGCTATTAATGAATATCTTAACTGATAGGCGAGTTAACTAAGCAGTCGCTTGCTTATGCAAGAGGAAAGTCCGAACTTCACAGGGTAGTGCGCTGGTTAACGGCCAGGTGCCGCAAGGTGACGGAAAGTGCAACAGAAAAATACCGCCTATGCATAATATGCAGGTAAGGGTGAAATGGCAGTGTAAGAGACTACCGCTTTGATCGGTAACGATCATTGGCAAGGCAAACCCCGCATGAAGAAAGGCAAAATAGGGAAGCACCTGAAACTTTCGTTTCAGACTGGATGACCCGTCCAACGCTTCCGGGTGTGCCGATAAAGATATTCAGTAATGAATATCTTAGATGAATGACTGCTCACGACAGAATTCGGCTTATAGGTTAACTCGCTGCTTATCTTGATAATATAAAAGAGATTTTTCGTTTCAGGTAATCAAGAAACTAATTAATAATCACCTTTACAAACTCCCTCTTTCCGATCTTAACCTCCAGTTCAGACCCATCAGGGAGTGGACTTTGCAGGTCTGAAAGTTTCTGCCCGTTTATCGTAAGACCTCCCTGAACGATCAACCTTCTCGCTTCCGCTTTAGACTTCAGCACATTAGAGACTGCAGATACAAGATCTAACAGGGAATTGATTTCATTTTTATCAACGCTTACAACCCTGGCATCGTCAGGAAAAGACCGCTTTGAGAATTTTGTTTCAAAATCCAACCTTGCCTTATCCGCCGCAGCCTGGTTGTGAAGCCAGCTGGTGATCTCATAGGCAAGCATTCTCTTTGATTCCATAGGATGCTGATTCTTTAAAGACTCAATTTCCTCATAGG
>CAZUNK010000155.1:0-4944 GCA_964622285.1 uncultured Spirochaetia bacterium | reverse complement strand
GCCATGGAGACAGAAAGGTTCGGGAAGAGCAAGGAGCGGTTCTAACAGGTCGCCCCTCTGGAGAGGCGGAGGCGTCGTTTTTGGTCCGAAACCAAAAGACTGGTCCTTTTCTCTGCCTAAAAAAGTCAGAAAGCAGGCCATCAGATCGGCCTTATCGCACAGGTACAGTGAAAAAGGTATTTACATTTTAGAGGACTTTAAGCTTCCGGAGATCAAAACCAAGCAGGTGGTCAGCTTTATGAAGAAGTTCGGTATGAACGAATGTCTTATACTGGCTGATAAGCAGAATGAAAATCTTATGAAGTCCGCAAACAATCTGAAAAACGTAAAAGTTTTAAAAGGCAGCGGACTGAACGTGTATGATCTGCTGAATTTCAAATATCTGGTCATAACTAAGGACCTGCTGGAAGAAGTCCACAAAGGGTTTACAAATTGAAAGATTACAGAGATATAATAAAATCTCCTCTCCTTACTGAGAAGACGACCGACCTGAAGGAAAAAGGCTGGTATGTTTTTTCCGTTGACAGGAGGTCTTCAAAGAACGAAATAAGAGACTCTGTGGAGAAGATATTCAAGGTAAAGGTGGACAAGGTAAGAACTCTGACCGTTTCAGGTAAGGTTATAAAGAGGTTTGGAAGACAGATAGGCAAGCGCTCGGCAGTGAAAAAAGCGTACATTAAATTAAGGGAAGGGACCATAGAGTTTTTTGAAGGTGTTTAAAGATGGGAATAAGAAAGTTCAATCCTAAAACAGCTGGTACCAGGTTCAGATCCGGTCAGGATTTTGCGGAAGTAACAAGGGACCATTCGGAGAAGTCGCTTACCATCTCGCTGAAAAGGAAATCAGGAAGGAACAATAACGGACGGATCACAAGCCATAACAGGGGCGGCGGTCACAAAAAGCTCTACAGGATAATTGATTTTAAAAGGGACAAGCACGGCATGCCCGCAAAGGTATTTTCGATAGAGTACGACCCTTACAGGTCTGCCCGCATAGCTCTGCTTCATTATGAAGATGGTGAAAAAAGGTACATACTGGCTTCAGAAGGCCTGAAGGTCGGAGATGAGGTCTGCTCAGGTCCGGGCTCCGATATACAGACGGGAAACTCGCTTCCGATAGAAAACATTCCCGTTGGTACCGTGGTCCACAGCATTGAACTGAGGCCGGGCGGGGGTGCAAAGCTTGCAAGGTCCGCAGGCGCCTCGGCTCAGATAAACGCAAAAGAAGGAAACTACGCCAATATAAAGCTGAGTTCAGGTGAGATCAGATTGATACACGTTAAATGTAGTGCTACTATAGGGCGGGTGGGAAATTCAGAGCATCAGCTTGTAACGCTTGGCAAGGCCGGAAGGAGCAGATACCACGGCAGAAGGCCGCACGTGAGAGGAGTGGCAATGAACCCGGTGGACCATCCACATGGCGGCGGCGAGGGAAAGGCGACAAAAGGAAACCCTCATCCCGTGTCTCCCTGGGGCTGGATAACCATAGGTTACAAAACAAGAAAGAACAAGAAAACTGATAAGTACGTGGTCAGACGCAGAAGAATAGGCTACGGAATGGATTAAGGAGCACAGATGCCCAGGTCAAGTAAAAAAGGAATATACGTAGATTCCAAGTTAATGAAAAAGGTACAGACGAACAAGGATTCCGGCAGTTCAAAGATCATAAAGACCTGGTCAAGAGCTTCTATGATAGTTCCTGAGATGATCGGACTTACTTTCGGGGTTTACAACGGAAGAAAGTTCATTCCGGTCTATGTAACTGAGCACATGATAGGGCATAAACTGGGAGAGTTCTCCCCAACCAGGACCTACCACGGTCATACCGCGGGAGATAAAAAAGCCAAGAGGGCAAAAGGGAAATAGGTCTGGAGTGATATAAGCAATGGTTTCAAGAGCCGTTTTAAAATATATAAAAGTATCGCCGAAGAAAGCCAGGATAGTGCTTGACGTTATAAGGAACAAAAACGTTGAAGATGCGTTCAGTCTGCTGTCCGGACTGAAGAAAAAATCTTCTCCGCTCGTTATAAAAGCACTCAAGTCCGCTGTGGCAAACGCTTCTGAAAAAGGTTATTCAGAGACGGACTATCTGTATGTTAAGTCCGCTACCGCGTCAGCGGGCCCGGTTTTAAAAAGGTACAAGTCAAGAGCCATGGGCAGAGCAACGCCAAGGAAAAAAAGAACAAGTCATATTACAATTGAACTGGAAGAGAGAGGTTTATAACATTGGGTCAGAAAATTAATCCGGTTGGATTCAGATTAGGTATTACCACGAGCTGGAGTTCAAAGTGGTACGCTGAGAAAAACAGGTACATCTCCCTGCTGCAGGAAGATATGGAAATACGGTCTTTGATCAAAAAGAAGTTCTATCAGGCGGGCATTTCAAAGATAGAGATAGAAAGGGCTGCTGCTGAACGTGTAAGGATCGTTGTGTATTCAATACGTCCCGGCATACTTATCGGGCGAAAAGGGCAGGAGATAGAGTCTCTAAGAAAGCAGCTCAGCGGTATTACCAATAAAGAGATCTACCTTGACATAAGGGAGGTAAGAAGGCCTGAAATAGACGCGCAGCTGGTAGCTGAGAACTGCGCTCTTCAGCTTGAGCGCCGCGTGGCTTACAGAAGAGCTATGAAACGCTGCATTTCTTCAGCCATGCGCATAGGAGCCATCGGGATAAAGATCATGGTCTCCGGAAGGCTTGGAGGCGTTGAAATAGCAAGAAAGGAATGGTACAGAGAGGGGAGGGTGCCCCTTGCAACGCTGCGGGCCGATATTGGATATGGCTTTGCCGAAGCTCATACGACCTACGGGATCATCGGAGTCAAGACCTGGATATTCAAAGGAGAGATATTAGAGAAAAAATCATCGCAGGATGTTCAGGAAGTTAAATAAAGGACAATGCTACAGCCAAAGAAAACAAAGTACAGAAAGGTGCAGAAAGGCAGAATAAGGGGCAAACCCACAAAGGGTATGACAATATCCTTCGGGGATCTTGCACTTCAGACGCTTGAGAATGGAAGAATAACGTCCCAGCAGATAGAGGCGGCACGTATCGCCATTACCAGGAAGGTCAAAAGAGGTGCAAAGCTGTGGAGCAGGATATTTCCGGACAAGCCGGTTAGCAAAAAGCCCGCAGAGACCAGAATGGGAAAAGGTAAAGGGGATGTTGCGGCCTGGGTCGCACCTGTCAGAAAAGGACAGCTTCTGTACGAGATCAGCGGGGTGTCTGAGGAACTGGCACATGAGGCGTTCAGACTTGCTTCACATAAGCTTCCCGTAAAAACAAGGGTGGTGGCCAGAAATTACAGCGGAGGGCTGTTTTAATGGTGACGGCTAGTGAACTGAGGAACCTGACCGAAGATGAGTTTACAAAAAAGGAAAAAGACCTGAGAGAGGAACTTTTTAACATCAGGATCCAGGTTTCCACAAAGCAGGTGAATAATTACTCGGAGATAAAGAAGTTAAAAAAGGACATAGCCCGTATTGAAACGGTCAAAAGAGAAAAAAGAAGCGGCGGGGGAGACGTTAATGGCTAGAGGAAGATTAAAATCACTGACGGGAATGGTAGTGGGAAACAGTATGGACAAAACGGTCGTGGTTGATATAAGCAGGATAAGGAACCATCCTCGCTACAAAAAGCCCATAAGATGGAAGTCCAAGCTCAAAGCCCACGATGGTCTTAACCAATGTCAGATAGGCGACAAAGTGGTTATCGTGGAGTCAAGGCCTATAAGCAAAACAAAGAGATGGAGAGTTAGGAAAGTAATCCAGGGTTAACAGTGATCTGCCGGGCAGGAGTGATAGATGATTCAGTCAAGTACTTATTTGGAATCTGCGGACAACACAGGAGCGAAAAAACTCTTCTGTATAAAAGTTCTGGGTGGTTCCGGACGCAAATACGCGCGTCTTGGGGACGTTATAACCGTCTCGGTAAAAGAGGCCATACCAAACGCCAAGGTGGAAAAGGGTGAGGTGCATAAAGCGGTGATTGTAAGAACGGAGAAAGAGCAGAGGAGACCGGACGGCACATACGTGAGCTTTGATAATAACGCAGCAGTAATAATCAGCAAGGACAATGAACCGATCGGCACGAGGGTGTTCGGGCCCATAGCGCGGGAGCTCAGGGTTAAGGGCTTTATGAAGATAATTTCCCTTGCTCCGGAGGTTGTATGACCCTTTACGTTTGGAGGAACTGCAGTCAGTGGTGAAAAAAGCCAATATTAAAACAGGCGATACGGTCTACGTTACCGCCGGTAAGGACAAGAGCAAAACCGGTAAGGTGCTCAGGGTCCTGTCCGAAAAAGGCAAAGTGGTGGTGGAGAAGGTGAACGTCGTTAAAAGACACAGCAAACCCACGCAGAAAAGCCCCACGGGGGGAATACATGACAAGGAACTGCCGATAGACATATCAAACGTGATGCTGTACGACCCCAGCGTTAATTCTCCAACCAGGGTCAGGTTTGAAGTTGACAAAGATGGCAATAAAGTCAGGGTAAGTAAAAAGAGCGGAGAAAAAATATAATGCAGCCAAGGCTTAAAACGATCTACAGAGAGAAAGTACTGCCTGAGCTCATGACGGAGTTCTCGTACAAAAACGTTATGCAGGTGCCCCGCATCTCCAGTATCGTGCTCAACATGGGACTTGGCCGTTTGTCTGAATCGGGAAGAAACACAAAGGTGGTGGAGGAAGCGGCTGAAGAACTGATGCAGATCGTGGGACAAAGGCCGGTTATAACAAAGGCGAGAAGATCAATAGCGGGATTCAAGCTCAGAGAGGATATGAAAATAGGGTGCAAGGTGACGCTGCGAAGCAATAAAATGTACGAGTTTCTTGACAGGCTCATCAACCTGTCTCTTCCAAGGGTAAGGGACTTCAAGGGAGTTGATCCCAGGTCTTTTGACGGAAACGGGAACTACACCCTTGGCATCAAGGAGCATATAATAT
>CAZUNK010000154.1:0-3086 GCA_964622285.1 uncultured Spirochaetia bacterium | reverse complement strand
ATTTTGTACTTACCACTCACTGATAGTAAAGATTATGTTTATTCCTATTCTCCTTCAAAAGTCTATATCTAAAACTTTAAAGTCGTCTATTATTCGTTAATTGATCCATATCTCTCACCCCACATAAGTTTTGTTTTTAGTATTGAGAAGTAGTCTCTGAAAGGTGATTTAATCAGTTTGACTTTGGAAAGAGATTTTTTTAATACTATTTCATCCTTCATATCCAGTGTTACTGTCTTCTGTCCATCCAGCGTTAAGTATACATTCTGATCGCCGGTCAGTACCCTGACCTTGATCTCCATATTGTTTGATACCACCAAAGGACGATTTGTCAGAATGTGTGGGCAAATCGGTGTAATTAAAATCACCGGCAAAGTTGGATATGCGATCGGTCCCCCGGCAGACAGAGAATACGCGGTTGAACCGGTTGGAGTGGCAACAATAATACCATCCGCCTTAAAAGTTGTGATGTGTTTATCATCAATGAATATTGCAAGATCAATAATTCTTGAGATCGGACCATTATTAATGACCAGTTCATTCAGAATCTCGTATTCCTCCGACTTTTTCCTTGATTTGAAAACAGCTGCCGACATCATCTCCCGCTCCTCAATTTCATAATCACCTGCAATGATTTTTTCCATGATAGGAAAAATTTCACTTACGGTGAACTCAGTAAGAAAACCAAGTCCTCCAAGATTGAATCCAAGCAGCGGGATATTATGTTTGTTGACCTGGTGAGAAGCACTGAGAAAAGTTCCATCCCCTCCAAATACAATAACGAGTTCAACTTCCTTGGGCAGATCGTTACGGTTGAACGACCTTTTCACTCCAATGTTTTGAGCAAGCTCCTCATCCACCCAGAACTCAATCTTTTTGTTTTTAAGCCATTCAGTGAGATCACTTACAACTGAATAAACTTCCTCTGTGTTTCTTTTGCCTATAATGCCGATTTTCAATTATTGCCTCCAGATCTGTTTAATTTACCCTGTTGTCAGCCTGATGCAGCAAATATGTTTTAATTAAATTATCAATATCTCCTCCCATTACTTTATCCACATTGCTTTCTTCAGAATTCGTTCTGTGGTCCTTGACCATTCTGTAGGGATGCATTACATAGGAACGTATCTGACTGCCCCAGCCTATCTCCATCTTACTGGAATTCATTTCATCAATCAGTTTTTGTTTCTTTTCCCTTTCTATTTCATAGAGCCTTGCCTTCAATATCTTCATAGCGTTGATCCTGTTCTGATGTTGAGAGCGTTCATTCTGACAGCTAACGACTATACCGGTCGGTACATGAGTGATTCTTATAGCGGAGTCCGTTTTGTTAACATGCTGACCACCTTTACCACTTGATCTGAAGGTATCAACCCTTAGATCCTTATCATCAACTTCCACTTCAATTGAATCATCAACTTCAGGAGATACAGAAACTGAGGCAAAGGAAGTGTGACGGCGTTTATTAGAGTCAAATGGTGAAATCCTTACCAGTCTGTGAACGCCGCTTTCACCTTTTAAATATCCAAAAGCGTAATCTCCTTCTAATAAAAAGGTCGTGCTTTTAATTCCTGCTCCATCTCCGTCCTGCAGGTCCAGGATATGCGTCCGGTAATTCTTACTTTCAGCGTACCTTAAGTACATTCTGAACAACATGTCCGCCCAGTCCTGCGCTTCTGTGCCACCTGCCCCTGAGTTTATTGATATAATTGCGTTTCTTACATCATCAGGAGCACTGAGAATTCTTTTGAACTCAAGTTCCTCTATCTTGGAGATCAGCTTGCCGTACTTTACATCAACTTCGCTGAGCAGTTCTTCATCGCCGGATTCATCACAAAGTTCAACCAGGGTCTGCAGGTCTTCAAGTTCTGAATGCAGTAAGTCCCATGTGCTTAGCGAGTCCCTGATAAGTGCCTGCTCTTTTAAAATTGACTGTGCTTGGGCTTTATCACTCCAGAAATCGGGGGCGTTTATAAGAGTTTCTATCTCTTTCAGTCGTGAATTTTTATCTGCAACGTCAAAGAGAGTCCCAGATGGATTTGATTCTGCTGTGAAGCTGGTTTACATCTAATCTGCTGTCTTCGTTCATTTTTGTATGCCCTGTAAAAATTTATTGCTGATACTTACATAGCAATATTAACACTATTTATTGCTTAATTCATTGTTTTGTCTATGTCAATTTTGATTTTAATCAGCTTTCCGTTAAATTGCTCTATTTCAATTCAATCAATATTCATAGTTTAAGGAGAGTTAACGAAGTGAAAAAATACATATTTACGCCCGGTCCCGTCCCCGTTCCCAGTGAAGTTCTAATTGAAATGGCAAAGCCCATAATACACCACAGAACGGAAGAGTTTGAATCCATTTTTGAAGAAGTCAGACAGGGATTAAAGCATATATATCAGACGCAGCAGGAGGTTTTAATACTGGCCTCTTCAGGTACGGGAGCAATGGACGCTGCAGTTTCCAACACCATGTCCACAGGTGATAAGGTGCTGGTTGTGAACGGTGGCAAATTCGGGGAGAGGTGGGCAAAAATATCAAAAGTCTACGGGCTTAACGTGCAGGAGATAGCAGTTGAATGGGGAGGTGCCGTTGATCCTTCTTTAGTTAAAGAGGCGCTTGATAATGATCCCTCAATAAAGGCAGTGCTTTTACAGGCAAGTGAAACCTCAACCGGCGTCAGACATCCGGTGGAGGAAATAGCTAAACTGACCAATAACAGAGATGACGTTCTGCTGATCGTGGATGGAATAACCGCCGTTGGGGTATTTCCTTTAAACTTTGATGAAACGGGCATTGACGTTCTGGTAGGAGGTTCACAAAAGGCGTTTATGATGCCCCCGGGGCTCGCTTTTATTGCACTTAGCGAAAAGGCATGGAAGTTTAACGAAAGCTGCGATCTTCCCAGGTTCTACTTTAACTTAAAAGATTATAAGAAGAGCGCTTCTAAGAACACCACTCCGTACACTCCGGCAGTCACGCTCATCATTGGACTTGCGGAGGTTCTGAAAAGATTCTCAAAAGATGGGCTTGCAAATATGCATAAAAGGCATGACGACCTGTCCCAGGCATCCAGGGGTGCC
>CAZUNK010000153.1:0-9916 GCA_964622285.1 uncultured Spirochaetia bacterium | reverse complement strand
AAAGTATTACGCCAGAGGATGAAGAGCTGATAAAAACGCTGTTTCAAAAAGTGCAAAGCAGCAAGGACTACGCGGAAGGCAGAAAAGCTTTTGAGGAAAGAAGAAAACCAAGCTTTACAGGAAAGTGATCAGTTTACTGATCTTAATTTCACAGGGGGGGGGTATAAACTTACCAGGTGCACCACATACACCGTTAATGCATGTCCGAGGTGTGGTGATGTTTAAGGACCTGACCGGTTGCAATATAGTAGGCGCCTTCAGCTATATTAGTGGCCAGGTCCGCCACTCTTTCCAAATGCCTGGCAACAAAGATCAGTCTGAACGCTCTCTCAAGAATATCAGGGTCGGACATAATGTAGGTCATCAGTTCCCTCACTATCTGCGTCTCCAGGTTATCCACCTCGTCATCTTTCTCACACACAAGGAGTGCAGTTTTACTATCTCTGTTCATAAAACTGCTCAGAGAATCTCTTAACATCTCCAGGGACTTGTCCGCCATTTTCGGTATATCAATCAGAGGCTTGATCTCCGGTTGTTCCGAAAGATACAGAGAAAGTTTTGCAATGCTCACTGAATGGTCACCAATTCTTTCCAGGTCGTTGTTGATTTTCATGATCATTGTAATGATCCTCAGGTCCTTAGCCTCAGGCTGATACAGTCCAAGAACCTTAATAGCCTTGTTATCTATAGCAATCTCCATTTCGTTGACTTTTTTATCGTTATTTATGACTTCCTGTGCTATTATCATATTCCTTTCAATCAAGGATTTGATGCTTTTTGCTATCATGTCCTCAACTTCAGAAGCAATCTCTGAGATCATCTTATTTAGCTCTATCAGTTCCTCATCAAATTTAATCATAGCGTTCCCTGATCTCTCACTCAGCTAATGCTTTGCTTCCTCTCCCATTTAACCAAATTTCCCGGAGACGTAGTCCTCAGTCTGTTTTACCGAAGGATTAAGAAATATTTTTTCAGTTTTGTCATACTCTATTACTTCCCCCAGATACATAAAAGCCGTGTAGTCGGACACTCTGGAGGCTTGCTGCATATTGTGAGTAACTATAACGATCGTGTATTTTTCCTTCAGTTCGGTCACAAGGTCCTCAATTCTGCCCGTTGCGATCGGGTCAAGAGCAGAACATGGCTCGTCCATCAGAAGAACCTCAGGTTCAACTGCAATTGCTCTTGCTATGCACAGCCGTTGCTGCTGTCCTCCTGACATTCCAAGGGCATTGTCATCCAGCCTGTCTTTCACTTCATCCCAGAGGGCGGCGCCTTTGAGACTTCTTTCCACTATTTCATCCACAACCTCTTTTTTTGTAATCCCCGCTATTCTCGCACCGTATGCAACGTTTTCATAAATTGATTTGGGAAATGGATTGGATTTCTGAAATACCATCCCGACTCTCTTTCTAAGAGCAGTAATATCAACAGACGAGGAATATATGTTCTCTCCATTAATTTTAATATCTCCTGTGATGTGACACTCATCTATAAGATCGTTGAGTCTGTTAAAACATCTGAGAAGAGTGGATTTTCCACACCCTGAAGGACCAATAAAAGCCGTGGCTTGATTTTTTGGTATGGACATGCTGATGTTCGTCAGTGCCTCCTGAGAACCATAGCTCAGGTACAGGCTTTGCACCTCAACAACAGGGTTTTTTATCTCACATATTACTGAAGAGCTATCTTTTATTCCGTTGGAGGAATCAGTTTTTTTTGTTAACTGGTTCACCTGGGCCTCATCGTCTTTTATCTGCTCAAAATGTTCTGCTTGCAATGTATATCTCCTTGAAAACTAATTATTTTTATCATACTCCACTACACTGCTGACGACACGTACTTTTTCTTTAATCTGTTTCTGAAAATTATAGCCGTCAGGTTTAAAATAACCACTATAAGTATCAGCAAGAACGCCGTGGTGTAAACCATTGGTTTTGCAGCTTCCACGTTAGGCGACTGAAACCCAACGTCGTATATATGAAAACCAAGATGCATGAACTTTCTCTCAAGATGGATAAATGGAAAATTGCCATCTATGGGAAGGTCGGGAGCAAGTTTTACAACGCCTGTGATCATAAGAGGGGCGACTTCGCCCGTTGCCCTGGCAATGGCAAGTATCAGACCGGTCAGTATGGCAGGAAGAGCGCTTGGAATGATCACCTTGTAGACGGTCTCAAATTTCGTGGCGCCAAGAGCTAAAGAACCCTCCTTGATGTTTCTCGGCACAGCGGCAAGTCCTTCCTCAGTGGCAACAATAACTACAGGTACCGTTAGCAGCGCCAGGGTCAGTGAGGCCCAGAGAATCCCACCCGTTCCAAACGTCGGACTGGGGAGTGATGATTCATAGAACAAGCTGTCTATTGTTCCTCCCACTCCGTACAGAAAAAAACCTACTCCAAAAACGCCAAACACGATCGAAGGAACCCCGGCAAGATTATTAACGCATATTCTCACTATACGCACCATCAGACCCTGCTTTGCATACTCTCTAAGATATAAAGCTGCAAGCACGCCAAACGGCATTACCACAATGCTCATTATAAGCACCATCAAAACCGTTCCGAAAATTGCCGGAAAAACTCCTCCCTCCGTATTAGCTTCTCTTGGATTATCAGCGACAAACTCCCACAGCTTGGACACGTAATGACCAAGTTTGGCAAAAAACCCCATTGAATTAGGCTTAAAAGCTCTGACAATAAGTCCGGCATGAAGCGTCTTCTCCTCTCCTTCAACTGACCTCATAACGACGCTGTCTGCCCTCAGTTGACCGTAAAGTTCATTGAGATTCTCTTCTTTCTGGCGGTACTTTGCTTCCTCTGCCTTTATCTTGCTTTTAAGCTTGGCAATTGCCGTGGGGTTTTCTTTCCCTGAAAGTTCTATGCTCCTTATCTTTAACCTCAGCTTTTCTATATTGTAGTTTATATCCCCGATCTCGCCCTTCTCAATCTCGGTGATCTCTTCACTGATTTTATTCGCCCGGGAGATCAGCTCCTGCAAAGACTTAAAAGCCTCCCTGTCCTCCCCCTTTATAGTGCTGCCGCCTGTTTCTATTCTTTTTAAAAAGCCATAAAAATTGCCCCACTCCCTTCTCTCAAGCACTATGGCGTCTTTGGGAAAGGTCTGCTGTTTGGTCAGGTTGTTGTTCACCCATGTAAAGTCCAGTCCGTAAATATCTCTATTGCCGATCTTCAGCCTGGTTCTGTACTCTGCTTCATCCGTGTCTCTCTTGTGAGGAATTACCTCCTCCCCTGCCAGCTGCCCCAGAAATACCTGATCATTTGTCAGTCTTAGCTCTGTAACGCTGTGGGGCCAGAAAAAGCCCAGCCCTTTTGTCGCGATCAGGAATATCAGCCCTAGTATCATGAGCAGGCTGCACATAAGCGACACCCCGGTAAGCCATACAAAGATATCTCCGCTTTTAAATAATTTTTTCATTTCTAATAATCAGATCACAACTGTCCGTACTTTTTCCTCAGCCTTTGTCTTATCATTTCGGCAAAAGTGTTCAGAACAAACGTAAACAGGAACAACAGCATCGCGGCAAGAAAAAGAACTCTGTAAAGCGTGCCCCCATGAGGAGCCTCAGGAAGTTCCACGGCAATGTTTGCGGAAAGAGCTCTGAATCCATTAAAGAAACTCCAGTCCATCACGGGAGTGTTGCCCGTTGCCATAAGTACGATCATCGTTTCTCCAACGGCCCTTCCAAGCCCTATCATAACGGCGGAAAAAATGCCCGGACTTGCAGAAGGCAGAACTATCCTGACTGCCGTCTGCCATCTGCTGGCACCCAGTGCAAGAGAACCTGAGGTTAAAGTTTTAGGCACGCTTGAAAGCGCGTCCTCCGAAATTGTAAAAATAATGGGAATAACTGCAAAGGCCATGGCAAATCCGACCACAAGCGAGTTACGCTGGTCATACTGAAGTCCCATGACATTATAGAACCACGCTTTATAGTCACCGGCAAAAAGTGCTCTTTCTAAAGTTGAATTAAATTCAAGGCAGAGAAAAACCGCCCCTATTATTACGGGAACCAGAAAGAACAGCTGCGTGCCAAGCCTGAGGTTCTTTATAAATCTGACGGGCAGCTTGCTCCATGCATAAACGGATATAATTGAAAAGACTGGAATTATTATAAACATCGCCATCACGGCGGGAAATATCTTCTCAATTTTTGGGGCCATCCAAAGTCCGGCAAAAAAGCCAAGTACCACGCTCGGAAGTGCGGCCATGACCTCTACAACTGGCTTGACGGCGTTTCTGTAAGTTGGATGCATGAACTGCGACACGCAGATCGCACTGAGAACGGCAAGTGGGATGGCAAACAAGAGCGCGTAGAATGCACCCTTTAATGTTCCGTAGATCAACGGCGTAAGGCTCAGTTTAGTCTCAAATTCATCGGTTCCCCCCGTGGACTGCCAGACGTATGATGACTCTGAGTAACCTTCATACCAGACTTTGCCGAAAAGCGTTCTGAAATTAGTCTCCGGATGTGGATTATCAACGGTCCAGTGAGTTATTCCGCCCTGAGCATCCACGGCGACTATCCCGTCTGCTCTTGGGGAAAACGTTATGGAGATATAGTTTTTACCACTGCCCTTCAGACTGGCCTGAAGGGTGTTTGAAGTTGCATGATAAATTCCCACATTTCCGTTCCTGTCACTTGCAATAAAGCCTCTGTCTCTTACAGACTTTGAAAATCCCGATATTCCTTCATCCATCCCCGGCAGGATGTGCGCCTTGGTTAATATCTCTTCACCTTCTTTACCCCTTACAGGAAACCAGACGCTTACGTCACCTTCTGTGGTACCAACGACGATTGACCTGCTTCCGATTAAAAAACCAAGAGAAGAAACGCCTATTTCAGGACTGCTTGTGGCAGTTATCTTCTTCCTTAGAACGGGAGAGTTTTTATCCTCTATGCTCCAGCCAAGTATCTGTCCGTCTGACGTTCCTACATACAGATTGTTCAGAAAAGAGTCCACTTCTATTTCCGTTATAAGACCTGGATCAACTTCATCTGACAGGTCCACTAAGCTCATCACGGACTGAGAAGAACCAAAAAAATCATCTTCTGGTACCTCAACGCTCTGAACTTTGAACTCGTTTGCATCAGTAAGAAAAGCAGCTACGTAGGACCCTTTGGAATCTTCAAAATCCCTTTTCTTAAATGCGAACTTTTTTACTTTACCGTCGGCCACATTGATCGGACTGAATTTAACTATGCGTGGGCGTATCCTTCGTATGCCCTCGTCATCAAAGGTAACGTTGTACTTGATCTGAAAAGGAATTATCCATCCTTTATCGGTGGCGGCTGCGTAGTGCTTATTCGTCTCAACAGCGTATACGGAGGATACTCTGCCGACTTCACTGGTTATAATGTTTTCTCTGCTGATCAAAGAACCATCATCCAAGCGGACAAACCTTGCAGTTCCTTCCTTATCAAACACAAAAGCTATCTCCTGGTATTCTTCGGTCCCAACCAGCAGGATCTCATCTTTGCCGGATGTGCCCAAAGAAGAATTGACGGAAAACTGATTTATAAGGGATGCATGGGGCTTTTGCCAAAGCGGAACTATCTCAATTCCTATAAAGAGCAGCATGGCGATTATGGACAGGATAATTGCAACGCCTCCTGACGTAACGACCACGGAGGACAGTTTATCATAAAGCCTTCTTCTGTTTATTGCTTTTTCCTTTGTAGGACTGTCTTCTGATCTGCTCACTGGATAAACCTGTTTTCCGGCATTTTTATTATCACGGACAGATAATTAACAAGCACATTAGAAGTGCTGAATAAAGTTTTTACAATTATTAAAACTCAATACGCACACCACTAAAAGACCTTTAGTTGATCTTGGCCCTCAGTTCAGCCACCTTTTCAGCTGGAAGGGGTAAATAGCCGTCTTTAACAACTATCCGCTGACCTTCTTTGCTCAGAATGTAATGTAAGAACTCTTTTCTTAAAGGATCAAGGCTTTTGTTCGGTCTCTTGTTAATGTAAAGGTGGAGGTATCTTCCAAGTGGATATTTTCCACTAACAACGTTTTTAAGAGTAGGAGATGCGCACCCTCCATTCTTCTTGGCAAGTTGTACCGCTTTTACGCCGGAAGTCTTATAACCTATACCGCTATATCCGATTCCTGCCAGATCTTCCGTTATACCCTGCACGACCGAAGCGGAACCAGGCTGCTCTTTCACAGTATCTTTATAGTCCCCTTTGCAAAGAGCTTTCTTCTTAAAATAACCATAGGTACCGGAAGCAGAGTTCCTGCCATATATGCTGATCGGTTTTCTTCTCCAGTTTTCATCAATGATCAACTTTCCCCATTCTCTTATATTATCAAAAAGCCCACAGTTTCTCGTCTTGGAAAATATGGCGTCCACCTGTTTAACAGTAAGGCAGTTTATCGGATTATCCTTGTTAACGTAGACTGCCAGCGTGTCAATTGATGTTGGTATGGAAGTTGGCTTGTAGCCTTTGGCTTTTTCAAAAGCATCGATCTCTTTTCCCTTCATAGCTCTTGACATTGGACCGAACTGGGCAGTGCCTTCAATTAAAGCAGGAGGCGCAGTGCTTGAACCTTTACCCTCGATCTGACACCTTACATTTGGATAGTATCTGTTAAATCCTTCACACCAGAGTGTCATCAGATTATTCATAGTATCTGACCCCACACTGTTAAGATTGCCGGAAACGCCACTTACCTTCTTATAAGTTGGCAATGAAGGATCAACTTTAACCGTCTGCGCAAAACCGTCACTCAAACTTAACAACAGGGAAAACACAAGCAGCGTAAGAAAAAATCTCATTGAGGAGAACCTCCTTTGACAAATTACTTACATTGTCCAAGAAAGTTGTTAAAGAAACATTAAAGAATTATGAATTTACAGTTAATAAAAAACTGCATGCAAGCCCCGCCAGAGTATTCATTAAGATAAAGACCCCTGACTTTTGAAGGTTTGCTGAGCGGTTTTTGAAACATTAACAGAGAAACAGCACCATACTTGCTCTGTTGGAGAAAGTACTACCTTGTGATTCTGTAATTCGGCGCTTTTTCAGATCTTTCGTATATATCCAGCGCCTCAGGCATATGCTTTAGAAGGTTTTCGATCCTTGTTCCATTATCAGGATGAGTTTGCAAAAACTCAAAAGTTTTATTTCGTCCTTCCAGTTCCGCCATTCTCTGCCAGAACTTTACAGCTTCCCTTGGATCGTAACCTGCACGTGCCATATATATAAGCCCTATTCTATCTGCTTCAGATTCCTGAGTTCTGCTAAAAGGCAGAAGCACCCCAATCCCAGCGGAAATCCCATATGCTGGCATTATGATGCCATAAGTTATGTCCGGATCAATGTTCTTTGAGTTAAGAACAGCTTCCAGCCCCAATGCCCCGACTTGAACAATAAGCGAGGAAGTTACCCTCTCCCCGCCATGTCTTGCAACCGCATGGGCAACCTCATGGCTTACAACAGTTGCCAGCCCCGCTTCAGTCTGGGCTATTTTCAGAATACCAGTATAAATCCCTATCTTACCACCTGGAAGAGCAAAGGCATTTATATTTGCATCATTATCAATAACCTTGTACTCCCAGTCAAAATCAGGACTGTGGGAAACTCTCGCGACTCTGCTCACCACGCGGGCGACGGCGGCATTGTAACGTGGATTCGTGGATATTCTCTCATTCTTGGTTACTTCCTCAAAAGCAATCAGCCCCTGCTGAATTTCCCATCCCTGTGGTACAAGTATTACCTGACTACGTCCAGTGATTGGTACTTTTACACAGGAATAGACGAAAAAACTCAGAAAAAGAGCTAAAAGGACTATTTTTATATTCCGGCAAAAACAGTCCTTTTTCCTAATTTCTCTCATAGGTTCAAGAATTAAATATAACGATCAAATCTGCTTAATCGTTAAGATCAGTATTTTTAATCCTCTTTATACCTTCGTCAATATCGTCATCGGAACAGGCGTAGGTTATTCTGACGTATCCTTCACCCTGACTACCAAAAGCCGTTCCTGCAACAACTGCAACTCCCGCTTTCTCAACAAGCCGATCGGTAAATTCCTGTGAGGTCAGCCCGGTTCCTGAAATATCAGCAAAAGCATAAAACGCACCGTCAGGTGAATCACACTTTATGCCGTCAATTCCATTTAAACCATTCACCATGCGGTCCCTTTTGCTCTGGAGCAACTGCAGCTTATTATCAACCCAGTCCTGGGATCCGGTGATCGCTGCCGTTGCGGCCTTCTGAATAAAGGCAGCCACGTTGGTGATTGAATCCTGAAGAAATATAGAGAGTTTATCAACGACCGGTTTTGGAGCAACCGTCCAGCCAATGCGCCATCCGGTCATTGCCCAGGTCTTTGAAAAAGTATCTATCACGATCACTCTGTCCCTTATATCCTCTATTGCGGATATTGATTTATGAGGCTTGCCAAAAGTGACCTGTGAAAATATCTCATCCGAGATTATCATCACCTGCGGATGCCGCTGTAGCATATCCGCTATTTCCTGAGGATTCTCCACAAGGTGACCATTGGGCCTTTGAGGAGTATTGATAATAACGAGCTTGGTTTTTGGAGTTATCTGCTCCTCAAGCTTCGCCACATCAAACTGCCAGTCAGGCTGCGTTAAAGGCGTGTGCTTGATCACCGATCTGGTGTACTTTGCCCAGACCTCATCAGGCGGATAGCCTGGATTGGGAAATATAACCTCATCTCCATCTTCAAGGAAGGTAAGAAGGTTCATCGTCAGGGAGTGCTTGGCTCCCGCCGTAACGATCACCTCTTCAGGCTGCGTAGGCCGTCCCCTTTTTCCCATAAGTTCTGCAATAGCCTCCCTGAGTTCCGGCAGACCAGGGCCTGGGTCATATCTGACGTAGCCCTCTCTCAATGCTCTTTCAGTAGCGTCAAGCACGTGCGCCGGGGTGTCAAAATCAGGACCTTGATAATCACCTTTCTCAAAGTGGATTATCTTTTTGCCGGTCTTTTTCTCAAGATCCCTGGCAACCCTCATGCTTGCCCACTGCTTTGGTGGAACAAAATGTCCAATTCTTGAACTGAATGGATAATCAGTTTTCATCTCAACATCCTCCTAAAACTTAATTTAAAATCTAAAACCTGTTTTTTATAACTTTAATTTCATATTTTTAATTATCCCTAATGAAAAAGCCCCGAGGCAATTTCTGAGTAAAGCTCCTCAGCAACGACTTCCGGACTTTTGCCCAGATCATAAAAAACCATGACCACGCCAATTGAACCATACAGTATTAAAGCGGCAAGTTCCGTGTTGCTTGTTTTGAACGATCCCTCTGCAACCCCCTTCTTTATTATCTGTTCGTACAGGCTTAACCTTCTGGACCTCCATTTCTCCGTTAACTCCTGATGCTCCCGTATGAGATGAGTTTCATCTCTGCTGAGTATTTTTAAGACGTCAATGTTATCTCTGTAAAATTTTATTATTATGTAAAGCAGTTTTTTCAGTTTTTCTGGTGCGGAATCACTCTTTGCAACTTCCCTTTCCAGAATTGACTCAATTGAGTCAAAAGTGTGCTCAAGTATTTCAAGATACAGGTTTTCCTTTGAAGAAAAGTACAGGTAAAGCGTGCCTTTTGACACCTTGGCACGCACTGCTATCTCATCCATTGTAACATCATAAAAGCTTTTATCAGAAAACAACCTGGTGGCAGCTTTTATTATATTGTTCTTCTTTCTTAACCTAACCGAAGATATGTTCCTTCTTCGTGAACTACTTCTTAATCCTGCTGCTTTGGACATTTAACCTCACCTTAATTAGACTGACTGGTCAGTCACTTTAAATATCAAGATTATTATTTTATTGTCAAGGAAATTTTTTAAGAAATATTTAAAACGAGCCAGAATATGATAATAGCAGCGTCTGGCTTGCTCTA
>CAZUNK010000152.1:0-4145 GCA_964622285.1 uncultured Spirochaetia bacterium | reverse complement strand
AGAAAAAATGGGCTTGAATAACTATCAAACCCACAGGTCAGAGGAGATCAGATCACTCCCGTTCATCCCTTTTTACTGAACGACAGAGCCTTATTCTTCTCCAGTTTAACGCATACCGTGTCCCCTTCGGTAAACTCCCCGCCGAGCAGCTTTGAAGCCAGAGGGTCCTGAAGATACCTCTGTATGGTTCTTTTAAGGGGCCTTGCGCCGTAAACCGGATCATATCCAATCTCCGCTATATGGCTTTTCACTTCATCGGTAAGCTTGATCTTAATGTTTTTCTCTTCCAGCCTTTTACTCAGATGCCCGATCTGTACGCCGACTATCTTTATCAGCTGCTCCATTGACAGAGGTTTGAAAATTATCGTCTCGTCAATGCGGTTTAAAAACTCAGGTCTGAAAGAGCTCCTTAAAACTTCACTTACTTTCCTTGCCATCTCATCTTCATCCGACACAAGTTCCTGAATATAGTGACTTCCCAGATTAGAGGTCATTATGATCACCGTGTTCTTGAAGTCCACGGTCCTTCCCTGACCGTCGGTAAGTCTGCCGTCGTCAAGGATCTGAAGCAGAACGTTAAAAACGTCCGCGTGAGCTTTTTCTATCTCGTCAAACAGTACTACGGAATAAGGACGCCTTCTCACGGCTTCGCTCAGCTGACCACCCTCTTCGTAGCCAACGTAGCCGGGCGGCGCGCCCATCAGCCTTGAGACCGAGTGTTTCTCCATATATTCGCTCATATCAACTCTGACCACCGCGCGTTCATCATCAAACATAAACTCCGCAAGGGCCCTTGCAAGCTCAGTTTTTCCAACGCCCGTTGGACCAAGAAAAATAAAAGAGCCTATCGGCCTGTCCGGATCAGAAAGTCCCGCGCGGGACCTTCTAAGCGCATTTGAAACCGCCTGTACCGCCTCGTGCTGTCCAATCACTCTCCGGCAGAGCTTATCCTCCATGTGGACCAGTTTGTCCGCTTCACCTTCCAGCAGCTTTGAAACGGGCACCCCGGTCCATTTGGAGACGACCAGCGCGATATCCTCCGCCTCAACCTCCTCTCTGAGCATTTTTTTCTCTCCCTGAAGCTCCGAGAGTTTCCGGTTTCTATATTCAAGCTCAAGTTTTAATTGAGGAAGCATTCCATAAAGAAACTCCGACGCCTTTGACAGCTCCCCTTCCCTCTTGGCTTTTTCCGCCTCGGTCCTGTGCCGCTCCATTTTTTCCTTTATCTCCCTGATTTTCGTTATAAGCTCCTTTTCCTTCTGCCAGTGAGATTTAAGCAGCGCTGATTCCTCCTTCAGGTTCGCCATGCTTTCCTCAATTGCTTCGAGCTTCTCTTTTGAGGTTTTGTTCTTTTCCTTTCTGAGCCCCTCTTTTTCAATCTCCAGCTGAAGGATCTTTCTTTCAATCTCATCTATATCAGTGGGCATTGAATCAATTTCCATCTTCAGTCTGGCAGCCGCTTCATCAATGAGATCAACTGCTTTGTCAGGCAGGAACCTTGAGGAGATGTACCTGTCTGAAAGCACCCCCGCGGCAATGATCGCCTCGTCCTTTATCTTCACGCCGTGGTGTACCTCGTACTTTTCCTTCAGCCCGCGAAGGATGGATATTGTGTCCTTAACGGAAGGCTCATCAACAAACACCTGCTGAAACCTTCTCTCCAGCGCAGCGTCCTTCTCAATGTACTTTCTGTACTCATCCAGGGTCGTTGCCCCGATGCAGTGAAGTTCTCCTCTTGCCAGGGCAGGTTTGAGCATGTTTGAGGCGTCAAGTGAACCTTCTGCGCCGCCGGCGCCCACAACGGTGTGGATCTCGTCAATGAACAGAATTATCTCCCCCTGCGATCCGGACACCTCTCTCAGCACCGCCCTTAGCCTTTCTTCAAACTGACCTCTGTACTTTGCGCCCGCAAGCAAAGAGCCCATGTCCAGCGCTATGAGCCTTTTGTTCTTCAGTCCGTCCGGAACGTCCCCCTTTACGATGCGCTGCGCAAGTCCCTCCGCGATCGCGGTCTTTCCCACTCCCGGCTCCCCGATCAGTACCGGGTTGTTCTTCGTTCTTCTCAGAATTACCTGTATGACCCTTCTTATTTCGTCGTCTCTTCCTATAACGGGGTCAGTTTTTCCCTGCTCGGCCAGCTGGGTGAAGTCCCTGCCGTATTTTTTAAGAGACTGAAAAGTATCTTCCGGCGACTGCGTGTCCACTTTCTGCCCGCCCCTTATTTTTTTCAGTACCTCTGTGATGCCGGACTTTGTAACGTTCCTTTCTTTCAGTTTTTCCTTAAGCCCGGGCGGGGCGCTTTCCGCGATCCCGATAAGCAGATGCTCGGTGCTTATGTACTGATCGCCCAGCAGGTCCGCTTCCTTTCCCGCGGCACGAAGGCACCTGCTGAGTTCTCTGCTGGGGTATGTCTGTCCGCTCTCAGACTGAACTTTTGGAAGTTTTTTAACCTCGCTCAGCGCAAGCTGCCTTATCTGCTGAACGTCAAGGCCAAGATGCCCGGTGATCTCAGATGCAATTCCCGGCTCGCTGAGCAGAGAGGCCAGCAGATGAGAAACGTCAATTACCTGGTTCTGTTCCTCCTCCGCCATCTCCTTCGCCCCGGCGAGCGCTTCCTGTGACTTTACTGTTAATTTATCAAATTTCATGCTGTTCTCTATACTTCTTTAAGTCCGTGTACTGTAAAATATTAACGAACTGAGTTAAATCAAGAGGGAAAAGCAAAGGCGCCGCCGCACTGCCGAGGCAGGCAGATACGGGCGCCGCGCCGGGCGTTTCCGCGGGCCTGGAATCCTTAACGGGAACCCTGAATTTATATCGCCTGTTTTAAAAACGGATTTAATTCGTTAAAATTCTGACTGTCACAGCGTCCCCGTAGCTCAGCAGGATAGAGCACAAGATTCCTAATCTTGGGGTCGGAGGTTCGAATCCTCTCGGGGACGCATCTTCCCGCCGTCACATTCAATGATCTTTTCCGCCGCACTTACAAGGTCGTCCAGTACAAAATCCGCTCTTTCCGAGCTCTGCAGCGAGCCGGTCCTTACCAGTACCGTTCTTATGCCTGTTATACTGCCCGCTATAACATCCCTTTCACTGTCGCCCACCATCCACGACCTTGATGTGTCCACGTCGTGCCTGCTTATCAGCTTTTTTATCATTCCGTTCTTGGGTTTTCTGCACGAGCAGACCACGTTGTACGGAGCAAGGCTGCCCATTGGATTGTGAGGACAGTAGGCAAACTCCTCAAAACTGAACCCATGACTTTTAAAATGGTCGTTCATATGCCCGTGCAGCTCTTTTACGTCGTCTTCGGTCATACAGCCCCTTGAAACTCTGCCCTGGTTGGTTACCAGAAAAAGCTTGAACCCCTGGTCGTAAAGCCTCCTGAGCGCCATGGTGAACCTCTCCGGAATGTAAAAATCCCCCACCCGGTAGATATAGTTGTCCCCGCTTATCGGCATCGTTATGGTCTTGTCTCTGTCAAAAAACACTGCTTTGTTCATCGTACTGGTAAGCGGCCGGGGCGTTACAGGTTCCTTAAAATGGTCCAGATAATTCTGTATCCGGCCTTCACGCTGCCGGCCACGGTTCCGGTGATTTTTGAAACCCCTATGCGTTTTCTGTAACTTACCGGCACCTCGAGCCATTTAAAACCTTTTTTGACCGCTTTTATCTGCATTTCCGCCGTCCAGCCAAAAGTCCTGTCCTTCATATCAAGCTCTTTAAGTCTGCCGTATTTAATGGCTCTGAAGGGTCCAAGGTCCGTGAACTCAGCTGAGTAGAACAGCTTTATCAGCAAAGTGGCGATAAAATTACCAACCACCGCCTGCGGAAGCAGTGCTCCCTTCTCTCTTTTTCCCCTTGTTCTTGAACCAACCACCATGTCGTAACCACCCTCTACTATGGGCTTTACCAGACGGGGCATCTCGCCGGGATCATCGGAATGATCACCGTCCAGAAAAACCACCACGCAGGGCTGCTCGCAGGGGCTTTTTGATCCCAGGTGCTCAATTCCCTTAAGGCACGCGCTGCCGTATCCCATTTCAGGCTGACGGAGGACCGTTGCACCTTTCTCCAGGGCCACCTGCGCGGTACGGTCCGTGGACCCGTTGTCCACTACCACAACTTCATTTACCATGCCGGAG
>CAZUNK010000151.1:0-7592 GCA_964622285.1 uncultured Spirochaetia bacterium | reverse complement strand
ATTTCTCAGGTCATCTCTGTAAAGCGTTATGTCCAGGGTGCCAAAGGGAACCTGTTTTTTCTCTATTTTCTTTAAACTATCAATTATTCTTCTGCCTATGAACTCTCCCCGCGTTTTTATTCCTATCACGGCAACGTTCTTTACCCCACGATTTTTTTCAACTATTTCGTGAACGATCCTTGATATTTTTCTATCTATCTCTCTTGAACTTAGTAAGGTCTTTTTCATAATAAAATTAGAGAATTATGGTGCAAGAACGACCTCTTTTGTTTCACCATCTGAAACGCTAACGTGTTGCATTAAAAAACCACCTTGCCAAGAATCCCCTGCCTCCCAAAGAATTTGGGTTGTCACAAAGAATTTTCCATCCGCCACATTTGCAAACTTAAAATAACCCTGTGCATCACAAACTGTTCTTTTTATTAACTCATAATACTCTGGAATATCTGGTTCAAATCTAACAACTCCATAGATAGAATAATCTCTATAACCCCTAACGGTATTACCATAAATAGCTGTTATTCTTTCCTTGGCATATGAAGTCTCTGGAAAAAGATATACAGAATAACCTGCACAAGTAACCACCCCTCCACCTCTCTGTCTGATTAATGCACTGCCTTTAATAGTATTGTTTCCGTCTTCTAAAAGTTTTTTGGCTTTATATCTATCAAACATAGAACTAATGTTAACGGTGGGAATGGGAGAAACACAGGACGCTAAAATTAAAGATACCAACAATAAACCGACCATATATACATTTCTCATTCTTTTATTTTCTCCTTAAATATAAAGGTACTCATCTAATATAAACCTATTAGAACTTGCATCAATCAAAAAACCTTTAATCTATTGCCGAAAATATTCTGTCCCACCTTATAGAAAAACTGTCCCCGGTAAAATCCCAGGACCAGTGTATGACAAACGCTTTGCCCAGCACGTAAGCCGAGGGCAGAAAACCCCAGTATCTGCCGTCGTAGCTGTTATCCCTATTGTCTCCCACAACAAACACCTCTCCTTCAGGCACCGTTACCGGAAAGTCAATTTTACCTCTTTTTGTATTAAGCAGGCCGCTCTTATAAATAACATTAAACTCATGACTGCCCAGAGCAGCCAGATATTTGTCCGTTTTAACTTCAATTCCTTTTTCATAATAAAAATAGCTGCTATCAAAAACCTGACTTACTTTTTTATCGTTTATATAGATGTCCCTGCCCCTTATATCTATCCTGTCACCAGGAACACCTATAACCCTTTTTATGTAGTGAACGTCCCTTATATATTGTTCTTTACCAAAGTCCCTGTCCGTAAATCTAAAAACCACCACGTCTCCCCTTTCAATATCTTTCAGGGGAAGTATTTTAACGTCGGTAAATGGGACCCTGGTTCCATAAATGAATTTATTAACAAGCAGATGGTCACCAACCAGCAGCGTGGGCACCATGGAAGCGGAAGGAATTTTAAAGGGCTGTACAATAAAAGTCCTTATAATTAAAGCAAGAAGCAGAGCAAGAAGAACTGACTCAACGTTCTGCCTAATCTTGGATTTCTGGAATTTGCTCAGAGTTGCCTTATGGGACTTTTCAAGCGAATCATGGGAGGCTTCAATGCCATCTATATTTCCTTCATTAATGGAACTTTCAAGAACAAGCGTCTTTTCCTTTAATGAATCCAGAACAGCTGGCTCTAATTCCACTCCGTTTTTATTTATTACTGACCTGGCTAATTTTAGTAACTTTTGGCTTTTTTTTATTTTACGTCTGTTGTAAAAAAAATTCAGCATATTAAAAGTTCAATTATATACTGAATTAATTTTGTTTCAATACAGGTTAAGTTCCCAAGGCTCTCTTTACAATCCTTTCCACGGCTATTACGGACCTGATTTTTCTTAAAGAGTCCATTGTGGAATTGAGATGGTCCACGCTGCTCACTGATATTTCTATAATGCTTCTGATATCCTGGATCTCAAAGCTTTGAGTTTCCACATTTATGACCTTTGCTCCTGATTTTTGGATGTCCTGCTGTATTTTTTCCAGCTTTTTGGGGATATCTGCATACACCACTGAGATCGCTACGGGCATTTGTCCTTCAAACTCCTTGTTCCACTGCACGTCTATTCGCCTCTGAGGGTCCACATCAAGCAGGTAAGGACAATAGTGCTTATGTACTGCCACGCCCTTTCCTCTTGTTATAAACCCAGAGACCAGTTCCCCGGGAAGTGGAAAACAGCACTTGCCAAACCTGACCATAACCTCACTGAAACCCTTTACCGTTACAGCTTTTCTAAGCTGAGCCTTGCTTATGTTCTCAAAAATACCATGAATTCTTGATTTCTTTTTCTCTGAATCAGTATCAATGTCCGGATATATGACCTTAATGACCCGATCAGTTGAAATATTTCCAAATCCCACGGCCCTGTAAACTTCTTCCATACTGCTCAGCTCCAGAGTTTTAAGAGAGCTTTCCAGCAGGTGCTTATCCTGCGCCATCTCATCAAACTCTATACCGTACTTCTTTAACCTTCTTTTAATGATGTTTTTTCCACTCTCTTCAGATTTTTTATTTTCCTCTCTCCTTAGCCAGGACCTTATTCTTGCCTTGGCTTTGGAGGTCACTACGAACGAGAGCCATTTGGGATCCGGGTGCTTGCCTTTATTGGTTATGATCTCCACCGTATCACCCGTTTTCAGCTCATGGCTTAGCTGGGTGCGTTGTCGGTTCACCAGCGCCTGGCTGCACGTATTACCAATTTCAGAGTGAATGGCGTATGCAAAATCCACCGGCGTTGCGCCTTTTGGCAGCTCAATAAGTTCACTCTTAGGGGTGAACACGTAAATTACCTCAAACGCCAGCTCACCTCTGACGGCCTCCATGAATTCAGTGGGGTCCTCTATGTCCTGCTGATCCAGAATTCTTCTGAGTGATTTATATACTTCCTGTACTTCCTGATTTTCATTGCCATTGACCTGTTGCTTGTACTTCCAGTGTGAGGCAAACCCATACTCTGCGTATTCATGCATGCTCTGCGTTTTTATCTGAATTTCCACCTGTTCATTCTGTGGACCCAGCACTGTGGTGTGCAGGGACTGATATCCGTTGGGCTTGGGCAGGGCCACGTAGTCCTTGAATTTTCCGGGAACGGGTTTCCAGATGCCGTGCACAACCCCCAGCACCTTATAACAGTCAACTTCATCACTTGTGATAATTCTGAAAGCAATTATGTCATGTACCTCGTTTATATTAAGGTTCTGCATCTTCATCTTTGTATAAATTCCGTAATGATGCTTGAACCTTCCCGTAACGTTTGCTTCCACCCCCTCTTCGCTCAGTTTATCAATCAACTTTGATCTGACTTCATGAAGATAGTTCTCCCAGTCCTTTTTTTTTCTTGAAACAAACCTGTGCACCCTGTCATAATCAAACTTATTAAGGTACTTGAACGACAGGTCCTCAAGCTCCGTATATAGCCAGTTCATACCGATCCTGTGTGCAAGAGGAGCGTATATGGTCATCGTTTCCTCTGAAACGCTCTTTACCTTGCTTTGGTCCAGATACTTAATAGTTCTCATATTATGGAGACGATCAGCGAGTTTTATCAGAACAACCCGTATATCCTTTGCCATTGCAAGAAAAAGCTTTCTGAAGTTTTCTGCCCTGTTGTTAGAACGAGAAATGTAGTTCAGCCTGCTGATCTTGGTTGTACTGTCAACAAGAAACGCAACATCACTGCCAAAAAGCTTTTCAATTTCATCAAGAGTGGCAAGGGTGTCCTCCACGGTATCATGAAGAAGCCCGGTTGCGATCGTTGGAACATCAAGCTTTATATCGGCCAAGATAGAGGATACTTCCAGAGGATGGCTCAGATAAGGCTCCCCCGATGCCCTTGTCTGACCTGAATGCACCTTAGCGGAGTAGACATAAGCCCGCTGGATGAGATCCACGTCACTGTCAGACAGTTCGCTGTATGATGCGACTTTATCTATTATATCATTTAACCTTATCACGCTAACGGCCTTAAAGTAATTTATAGATATGCGTCATATTTAGCTATAATTATTGTTATTTTCCGTCTCTATAATTCTTTTTATCTCAGCCAGAGTTTGATCCAGATCTTTGTTTGTAATGATATAGTCATAGTTGTTCCTTTCATCCATTTCCTTACCTGCCAGGTTCAATCTGCGATTTATCTCTTTATCGCTGTCAGTCCGCCTTTTTACAAGCCGCTGCTGCAGTTCCTCAATATCAGGAGCAAGTATGAAAATGTGTATTGAATGGTTGAATTTTTCTCTAATCTGCTTTGCACCTTTAACGTCAATCTCAAGCAGAACATCCTTTCCACTGTCAAGAAGTTCGTTCACCCTCTCCAGAGGCGTGCCATAGTAGTTTCCAAATACCTCTGCCCACTCTGCAAATTCACCTTTTTCCTTCATACTTTCAAATTCCTGCTGCCCTACAAAGTGATAATCCCTGCCGTCCACCTCCCCGTCTCTCTTGACGCGGGTTGTGTAGGATATTACAAATTTTATATTAGTGGACCGGCCGGCTATCTCTTTAGCCAGAGTGGTTTTACCACTTCCTGAAGGACCGGAAAATACGAACAAATTGCCTTTTTTCATAACGATCTGACGTCCGCTTTGTGTTTATAGTATTAAAATATCGTATTTTACACGAAATTACACGTTAAAACGATTAATCAAAGAGAGACTCTATATATCTCATGTCCAGCCCCTCAAAACCATTCACGATAACGTCAGCTTCGCTCAGAGACTTTTTATCGTAGCTGTTACTAACTGCCACGCACTTCATATCTGCTGATTTTGCGGCTTTTATTCCGGATATGGAATCTTCAAACACTAAACACTCCCCTGGTAAAATGCCATCACGGCTTATCTGATTCAGAGATCTTAAAGAAGTCAGAAATGCCTCCGGGTCAGGTTTGCAGTTAGCAACGTCGTCAGCAGCGGTTATGGCATGAAAATCGCTTTTTATGCCGAACTTTTCCAAAACCAGGTTGATCTCGGACCTTAACGCTCCTGAACTGATAGCAAGCAGGTATCTGCCTTTTACCGCCTCTAAGTAGCTTAAAAAACCTGGAAAAAGGTCAACCCGCTGATTAAACACGCGGGTTACAAGGCCGTTTTTCTTATCAGTCAGGCTCCGTACTAAAACATCGTCAGGTTCTTTGCCGCAGCTCTTTAAGACCTCGGTAAAAAGCGTTCTGTCGTCATAAGCCAGGTACTTTGTATAATAATCCTCATCGGACAGCGGCACGCCCATATCGCTCAGCACGCTTTTAAACGCTTCAAGGTGAACTGGTTCTGTATCAGCTATAACGCCGTCAAAATCAAATATGATCGCTTTCAGCATGCCTGTGTTCCGTTAACTGCCGCTCAGTTGAATTAAAAGCTGAATAAAGATACTATAATTCAGAAAATAAACTGTATTATCAAATTTCTTCTCGTGAAATTTCATAAGTTAACAAATTTAAAGCGCATTAAAACAACCGGAGAAAAACAATGAGCTATTACGACCCAGACGACCTTAAAAGATTTTCAGAAGTAGGAAACTTCAGTAAAGAGCTGATGGACAAATTTTTTGATTATTACAACGCGTCAATTAACACAGAGGGAGCTCTGACCAGGAGAGAAAAGTCCCTGATCGCACTTGCAGTATCCCATTCCCGCCAGTGCCCCTACTGCATTGACGCGTACACGACTCAGTGCCTGGAATCAGGAGCCAATCCCGAGCAGATGACCGAGGCGGTTCATGTGGCAGCGTCACTTGAAGCCGGCATAAAACTGATACACGCGGTGCAGATGCACAATAGTTTAAAAAAGCACGGAGCCTTGTAAGTATAAACGGGCGCTGAATTAGAGCGATGTCGGAAAATCTCAGAAACGGTAAGTACAATTTTCATGAATTTGTTAAAAACAACGTAGCCGATCTCTCACCTTTATCCGTAAACACCCTTCAGGTTAACGTTACAAAGCTGTGCAATCAGGCCTGCGTTCATTGTCACGTTGACTCATCACCCAACAGAACAGAACAGATAAGCATTGAACTGGTGAACCGGTGCCTGGAGATCCTGAAAGCCAACAAATCTGTAAAGAACCTTGACCTGACGGGCGGTGCACCGGAGCTGAATCCTCATTTTGATTATTTTGTCGTCGAAGCTAAAAAACTGGGCAAACACGTTATGGTGCGTCACAACCTCACTGTAACCTTAGACGGTAATCCCGTGACCGGTGAAGATAAGACTTACCTTCCTGAATTTTTTGCCGAAAACGGGGTTGAGATAATCGCTTCGCTTCCCTACTATCAGGAATATTTCACCGACAAGCAAAGAGGCAGAGGGGTATTTGAAAAAAGCATAAAATCCATCTCCATGCTTAACGACTTGGGATATGGAGATGAAAAAACCGGTCTGGTACTGAACTTTGTCTATAATCCCGTTGGAGCTTTTCTGCCAGGTGATCAGAAAAACCTTGAAAAAGACTTTAAAAGGGAGCTTAAAAGTAAATACGGCATAGAGTTCAATAAACTGCTTACGATCACCAACATGCCAATAAACAGATTTAAACAACACCTGCAGACCCTTGGAGCTTATGAGGACTATATGAACAAACTGGTGAGCGCGTTCAATCCCGCGGCAGCGGAAGGGATCATGTGCAGAAACATGATCAGCGTAGGTTATGACGGCAGGATATACGACTGCGATTTCAATCAAATGCTCAATATGCAGACGCAGGTGGAAAACGATCCCGTTACCTTACACAACTTTAGCGTGGATAAATTTCTGAGCAGAAAAATAAGGTTCGCCTCGCACTGCTTCGGCTGTACCGCAGGCGCGGGAAGCAGCTGTGGCGGTGCTATTACCTGAAGTATCAGATGAAAGATAATCTGATAATTTTTGTTAAATACCCAGAACCCGGGAAGGTAAAAACCAGAATTGCCAAAGCAGTTGGCAACGAAAAAGCAGCGGACCTGTACTTTTCTCTTGCATCCCACGTTGTAAACGAAGTAACAGGCTCAGACGGCTTTAAAGTATCAATCGCTTTTACCCCGCAGAGCAGAGAAAGCCTCATTAAAAACTGGCTAAACAAGGATGAGCTTGATTATTTTCCACAAAACGGAAGAACGCTTGGGGAACGGATCTCCGGCGCTTTTGAACGCTCTTTTGCAAACGGGTTTAAAAACGCCGCTGTTATAGGCTCGGACTGCGCTGAGCTGGACCACAGAACCATAAAAACGGCTTTTTCTCATCTCAGTAACGGCTCAGACTGCGTTATTGGTCCCGCCCATGACGGCGGCTATTATCTGATCGGACTGAGAGATAAGAATTTTCCTTATATATTTGAAGATATTTCATGGAGCTCTGCGTCCGTGTTTGACGAAACTGTGAAAAAACTAACCTCTCTTGATCTGAAATTTTCAGTTCTCAGAAAGCTTAGCGACATTGACAACGCCGGGGATATAGATGACAACTTAATAAAGCTGCTTAAAGGACCTACGCTGTAAAATGAAAGCAATAACAACGCTCTGCACGTTAATTCTTCTGTTAATGGCGGCATGTTACCGTGACGGCGGCTCTCCAG
>CAZUNK010000150.1:0-3811 GCA_964622285.1 uncultured Spirochaetia bacterium | reverse complement strand
CTATTCTGCCGCTCTTGATAAAGGATATAAACAGACTTCCATGCTGTTTGATCTGCCAATTACAATAGATGAATGGGAACCAAAGAATTATGACGATGAGTACATGGGGGCACTGGTACTGAAAGAAGCGTTATTAAATTCAAGAAACCTGGCGTCCATAAGATTGATCATGGACATCGGTCCAGGTTATGCTGCAGAGTACAGCAGGAAGTTCAAATTTGAATCTACTTTAAACCCATATCCGTCTTTGGCACTGGGAGGGTCGGAAGTAACGCTTCTGGAGATGACCAATGCTTACTCCATCTTTGCAAACAGCGGACAGTGGATAAAGCCAAGGTTCATCCTGAGAATATATGACAGGAACAATCAGATCATAGAGGATAATACGGGCAGATACTTCATTGATGAGGAAAAAATATTAAAAAGAGACAGGCGGAAGCAACGAAATAAACTGTTAAGGGAACTGTATGAAAAAAAAGGAAAGTCCCTGCCCGAGGATATTGCTTCGGATGAGATCATACAGGAGGGAGAGTTTGCCAATTTGGGTTATGAGGATATTGATGACCAGAGTGGTTTTCTGACCGCCAATGAATTTATTGAGGTACTGAAAAAAGGAGATCTGAAGTTTGCCGCGGCTGATGAACCAGAGAGAATAATAGAAGAGGATACCGCCTATGTAGTTACCAATATGCTTCAGGCTGTTGTTAAGGAAGGAACGGCAATCAGAGCTGACTTTTTAAATTCCAAATCTCCCGTTGCGGGCAAGACCGGCACGTCCAATGATTTCACGGACGCATGGTTCGTTGGTTTCAGTCCTGATCTGGTAACAGGTGTCTGGGTTGGAAAAGATGACCATAGCACCCTGGGGGAAGAGGAGTCGGGCGCAAGAGCCGCGCTGCCAATATGGGTGGATTATATGAACTCCGCACTTAACCAGTACAGTTCAAAGAGCTTTAAAGTTCCCGAGGGCATAAAATTTGTTGAAACCGAGTATGGGAAGATACCCTACAGAACCAGACCACTGGAAGAAAGAAATCTGGATGAATCCAACAAATTCCTCAAGGGCTATCATTCCAATAATTGATATCCGTTCAAACTCAAGAAGCAGCGAAAATGACGAGTTAGAACTTAAAAAGCAACAATAAAAAGCTATATCTTGTCTTTTATCTTCTCTTCCAGCTGAGCTTTGTACTTCTCTATATCTATCTTGACCCTTGCAGCACCGGTATCAATTGCCGCCTGTGCAACCGCCACTGATTCCCATACAAAAACCCTGGGATCAAACGGCTTTGGCACTATGTACTCAGGGCCGTATTCAAAAGTTTCCTTACCATAGGCCTTTGCCACACTTGCAGGAACGGGTTCTTTTGCCAAAGCAGCAAGAGATCTTGCGGCGGCAATTTTCATCTCTTCGTTTATTTCCCTTGCTCTGACGTCAAGTGCGCCTCTGAAAATAAATGGAAAACCCAGAACGTTGTTCACCTGATTAGGGTAGTCGGACCTTCCGGTTGCCATGATCACGTCATTTCTGGCGGCCAGAGCGTCCGGGTAGGTAATTTCAGGATCAGGATTCGCCATGGCGAAAATTATCGGATTATCGGCCATGGTCCTTACCATCTCTTTGGTTATTGCCCCGCCGTTGGAAAGTCCTACAAATACATCTGCACCTTTAAGTGCGTCTTCAATGGTCCTGCACGGCGTTTCAGAAATAAACCTTTCTTTCTGAGGGTTCAGTCCCTCTTTTCTGCCTTTGTATATAACGCCTCTGCTGTCACACATGATCATTTTATCTCTGTCTGCTCCAAGCTGGATAAAGAACTCAGCACAGGCTATTGCGGATGCTCCGGCGCCGTTGAAGGCGAATTTAAGATCGCCCATGTTTTTGCCCACGAGTTCACACGCGTTCAGAAGACCTGCACCGGATATTATGGCGGTCCCATGCTGATCGTCGTGAAATACCGGGATATCCATCTCTTCCTTTAACTTTTCCTCTACGTAAAAACATTCAGGAGCTTTTATATCCTCCAGATTTATTCCCCCGAAAGTAGGTTCCAGATACTTAACGGTTTTTATCAGCTCATCAGCGTCGGCGGTGTTTATTTCAATGTCAAAGGCGTCAACGTCGGCAAACTTTTTGAACAGGACGCTTTTTCCTTCCATAACGGGCTTTCCTGCAATTGCTCCGATATTTCCCAGTCCCAGCACGGCCGTGCCGTTTGAAACAACTGCAACTAAATTACCCCTGTTTGTATATTCAAAGGCCATGTTTTCGTCCTTGCTTATCTCAATGCACGGCTCTGCCACCCCAGGGGAATAGGCCAGCGATAAATCCCATGCCGTGTCGCAGGGTTTGGTAGGTACAACTTCAAGTTTTCCCTTTCTTTCCTTTCTGTGATATTCAAGAGCAGCTTTTTTCAGATCATTTTGACTGTCGCTCATAAAAAAATCCTCCGTTAAGGTTTGCCTTCCATATTTTACAAATTTAAAACATTATCATAAAAGCTCTTTAATGAGTAGTCAATAAGCTATTGAATAAGCTTCAATTTTCAATACCTGATTATTACTTCAAAATCTCTGCCAGAAATCTATTCCGAATATATCAAGTATCTTCTGCCCGTAAATGTTCAGATAGAACACTTTATTTAAAAGCATCAGCACTCCAATTGATATAAGAGTAACTCCTACTATGTATTTATAGTACACATAATGCTTTCGAACGAACTTAAACGTGGTCAGGGCTTTATTAAAGGCAATTCCCGTTATGATAAAAGGAACTCCAAGGCCAAAGGAATAGATCAGCAGAAGCTTGCCTCCTTTTAATGCACTGGCCTCCGTACTGGCATAGATCAGTATCGTGGCAAGTATGGGACCTATACAGGGTGTCCATGCAAAACCAAACGCGGCCCCCAGTAAAAAGATCCCGAACAGTCCGAGTGGATTGTTTTGAATATTTATTTTTTTTTCTCTGAGGAGCTGAGGGATTTTTATAATTTCCATGGCAACCAGTCCGAGAATTATTATTGCAACCCCTGAAATGTTCAGTAGTATGTACTTGTTTGCCCTCAGAAGCTCTCCAAGTAGCGAAACTGAAACTCCAAGAGAGACGAAGACGGTTGTAAAGCCCAGTCCAAAAAGAACGCTTGGGAGCAGTATGCTTGTTGTTTTGCTGGTTTTTCTGCAGTCTGATGACAGTTCGTCATACGACAGTTTTGTAACCAGGGACAGGTAACCGGGGATCAGAGGCAGCACGCAGGGGGATAGAAAGGATACCACGCCTGCTAAAAATGCGGCGATCATACTGACTTCAACGAGAGGTGCGTTCATTGCATGATCTCTTCCAGTTTGGCTTTCAGGACCTTCTCTCCTGATTTACCGTGAAAAGGCCCGTACTCAATGTGATGTATTTTTCCATCTCTGTTTATAAAGTAAGTTACAGGTAAAGCAAGGATATTGTAAGATGTGGAGACCTCGTCATTGGCATCGGACAGATTGATATAAGTTATGTTCAGCTGTTTTAAGATGCTCAGCGCCTCTTTCTCTGTATCCATAACGTTTATGCCCACCATGGCCAGTCCACTGTTTTTGTGCTGTTTCCACTGGGATTCAAAAAGCGGCATTTCTTCTTTGCACGGGCGGCACCATGAAGCCCAGAAGTTCAGGACCAGCGGGCTGCCTTTAAAACTGTTAAGTTCGTAGGAGGTGCCGGAGGTCAGGCTCTTCAGTTTAAAGTCCTTTGGAGCATTGGCTGGAGAGCCGCTGTCACGGTAACATGACACCATTAACAGAAGAATTAACATGCAGAGCGTTATTA
>CAZUNK010000149.1:0-3643 GCA_964622285.1 uncultured Spirochaetia bacterium | reverse complement strand
CCTTTTGACTATTTTTAGAATCAATTAGTTTATTTATAAGTTGTGTTGCAATACCCTTACGACCAAATTTTTCTGAGACACAAAGATGGGTAATGCGAAAATGTTCATTGTTAGAGTAGTAAAGTAGGTATCCTACGAGGTACCCCTCATTTGTTTTAGCACCCAGGACGGTCTTTTTCTGTAGATATCCAAGAATCGCAGCAGCTGGTAAAAAGCCTAGAGTCTTACTATTCTTTTTCATTAGTTTGTCCACTGCATCTAAATCATCAGTTGACAGTTGTGAATAGTTTATTTTTGAACTCATTTTTGCTCTCTTAATAGTTTTTATCTTCTTTCCATTAATTATATCAACTATTGACGCCCCGCTGTTATACTTCTAAGCCTTTAAAACAAGACTACACTGACAATAGAGCAGTATTTTTGTCTTTTAATTATTTTTTGGGAGGGGTGAGGTGTGGCAGGCTGATTCCCGGAACCTTGTTTACGTTCCTTCTGTTTATTCGTCAGTTACCTGTTTGAGTTCAGTAAGTTTATCGGCTTCTTCTAACTCAAATTCTGCAATGGCATCGTACATATCTTGCCCAATCATTGCCCAGTCATTAGATAATGCAATGTAATCCGCTTCTTTGCCGTTAGGAGATATGTTGTATTCGTTCAAGGTATTACCTAAATCCATAATACGTGCCAATCCTTCTAAGAAAGAGGGTCTTGCATAAAGAAAGTCGGTACGTTTTTTCATCTTTTACCTCATTGTTGTCTAAAGAACAACTTAGGAAATATCAGATCGGGGGATTTTTGTCAACTACCTTCTTGCCTTCCTTTTCCATTTTTGTTCTCAAATTATAGGGTATGTCTTTCTTTATTGGTGGAGAATTTTGTTACCATATCAGCTATCTTCAGGTTTTGAGATGGCTTTGAGTTTTCCCAGTTCCGTCTGGGCGTTTATATGAAGAGCTTTTAGCTCTTCTTCAAAGTCCTGTATTTCCTGCTCGGCCTTTATTATCTCAGTGCATTTAGCCTTCAAGTTCTCCAAGTCAAATGAATCCCTGAGCTTGTACATCTTATAGGCCGCCTCACCCAGTTCTGAGGTGTATCTTTTTATTCTTCTTCTGTTTCCCTGGATCTTGTTTTTAACTCTTACTACTCCGTAAACCTCTTTTGATTTTATGTTGATAACCCTTATTCCTCTATCCAAGCTGTTTTTGATCATCGTCAGTATGTCGTTATCTTCGAAATTGTCAGACATGGTTATTTCCGGAATGGTTGATTGGTCTTTCAGTAATGATTACCTACAAAACGGCAAAATCAAATAAATCTGCAGCTGGACAGGGTTTATTATTATAATATCAGGTATTATTCCTGAAGGTTTGTAATTCACCTCAAATTGGTCGTTCCTTATGTTTAGAGATATCTACTACGGTTGGTTTATAGTTGCAGCGGGACTGATAATAATTTCTTTAGACGGCGTTTTGCTGTATTCATTCGGCATATACATGCCTTATCTGATAGAGTCGTTTGATCTCACTCATTTTCAAAGTTCCGGGCTTTTTTCAGTAAGGAACGTTGTTTTTGCGTTCGCAATGATCATTGCGGGAAGGCTGATAGACAGGTTCAATCCCAAAGCGGTGATATTCCTTGGGGGATTTACCGCAGTTTTAGGCATGTTCCTTACGGCCTATGCAAAAAGCGACCTGGAACTCATCATTGCCTATGCCGTTCTGCCGGGCATAGGGAACGGTTTTTTCTACATTCCGACCGTGGCTATGATCAGCAGATGGTTTAATGAGAAAAGGGCACTTGCCATAGGAATTGCAACTATGGGAGTTCCTATCAGCGGCATGGTTATAAATCCCCTGACCGCCTGGCTGATTACCACAGTGGGTCTGGAGAAGTCCCTTATGGCACTAGCCGCTATACTGGCTTTTCTTCTACTGAGCGCTTTTGTAATAAGAAGGTCGCCTGAGGAGGAAGGTCCGGCTGGAGCCGCTCCAGGTGCAAAAAGGGCTCTTCCTGGCACTGATGCGGACTGGGGAGTGCGAAAGGCGATCAGCACTTCGTCTTTCTGGATACTTTACACGATCTTCTTTTTCGGAATGAACACATTCCTTATCATACTGGTCAATCTTTTTGATTATGCAAGGGAGTCTGGGATCAGTGTGATGGCAGCATCCTGGGCACCTGCCGCACTGGCCTTTGGAAGCATATTCGGAAGGCTGTTTTTCTCCGGAGTATTAACGAAATACCTTGACAACAAAAGGGTGCTGTTCATAAGCTACTTTCTGGAGGCCGCTTCAATACTGATCATTGTTTTCAGTCAGGACATATGGGCTTTTTATCTCTTCGGGTTTCTGTTTGGTTTCTTTTACAGCGGGCACATGCCGATATTTCCCACTATCTTGAGCAACTATTTTGGAACAAGGTTTATCGGCTCTATCTTCGGAGTGTCCGCAACCGCGTTTTCAGTTGCATCCATAACCGGTCCTCTTCTTGCGGGATACCTTTACGATACCAGCGGGGCTCATTACCAATCAATAGTCGTCTCAGCGGTGATATGCTTCATTGCCGCATTTTCTACTTTTTTTATAACCATGCCAAACAAAAAATGAACCTCTGTTCCGCGTTGCAGAATATGCGGAGGGGCAGTTTCAGTATCTTCATAGTACAATAAATTCATAAAGTCAGATGAGATCTGGAGCGGGGAACGGGATTCGAACCCGCGACTTTCTGCTTGGGAAGCAGATGCTCTGGCCAGCTGAGCTATCCCCGCCTTCAGGGAACTTCAAAGATAGCTTGAGGCTTGCTGTTTGTCAATTGATGAGGCCGTTTGCATTCCGATTCCTTTATCATGCTTGGAGCTGTATTAACGCAGGTAAGAAAGGCATCTGGAGCGGGGAACGGGATTCGAACCCGCGACCTTCTGCTTGGCAAGCAGACGCTCTAGCCAACTGAGCTATCCCCGCTTTAAGGGAACCTCAAAGATAGCTTGAGGGTTATTGTTTGTCAATAGATACACTATTTCTGAGTTTTTGGTAAAATAACCTTTCTATAACGAATGAATACATTTAACCGCAAGAAATTTTTATCAGGCGTTAAAAGAGTTGTTCTTAAGATCGGAAGCAGCGTCCTTACCGACAGTGAGGGAGGTATTATTCCAAGGAGGTTTGGACAGCTTGCCGCTCAGATCGTTGAACTGCAGAAAAAAGGGATAGAAGTCATCGTCGTGTCTTCAGGTGCGATCGCCTCGGGCATGAAGAAACTGAACCTTAAGAAAAAACCCCCGGAAATACATGTCAAGCAGGCAATCGCCGCATGCGGGCAGAACCTGCTTATGTGGAACTACGAAAAGGCTTTCTCAAAGTTTGACGTAAACGTCGCTCAGATGCTCCTCACGCATGACGGGCTGTCGAACAGAAAGAGGTTTCTGAACGCCAAGAAAACCATACACAAGCTTCTGGAGATGAAGGTCCTGCCAATTGTTAACGAAAATGATTCTGTATCGGTGGATGAAATAAAGATCGGGGACAACGACAATCTGGCCTCTCTTGTAACTTCTCTTACTCAGTCGGACCTTATGATCCTTCTTACGAACATTGGCGGTATATACAGGGACTATTCCTACGGAGGAGACAAAGCACGGCTCATT
>CAZUNK010000148.1:0-15626 GCA_964622285.1 uncultured Spirochaetia bacterium | reverse complement strand
CCAGTAATATTATGGGCAGACCTTCAGGAGATATTCCTGTAAATTTTTTAATCATTAATTTTTGGATTTATCAACAAGCTTGCTTTTAAATAGAGAGCTCATCATTCCTCTCAATTTTGCGCCAACGCTTTCAATGGGATGTTCTTCTCCTCTCTTCAGCAGTGCGTTATAAACCGGACGTCCCGCTTTGTTCTCCAGTATCCATTCTCTGGCAAAAACGCCTGATTGAATATCATCAATGATTTTTTTCATCTCCTGTTTAACGGATTCGTTAATTACCTTGGGACCTCTTGTAATATCTCCGTATTTTGCAGTATCGCTGATGGAATATCTCATATTTGATATTCCTCCTTCGTAGATCAGATCAACGATCAGTTTGACTTCGTGGCAGCATTCAAAGTACGCCATTTCGGGTGGGTAACCTGCCTCGATCAGAGTTTCATAACCTGACTGTATAAGTGCGGTAAGGCCCCCGCAGAGAACGGACTGTTCTCCAAACAGGTCGGTTTCCGTTTCATCTTTAAATGACGTTTCAATGATACCGGCCCTGGCGCAGCCAATGGCACCTGCGTATGCCAAAGCCAGCTCTTTCGTTCCGCCCGTTGAGTCCTGATGTACGGCAACAAGCCCGGGTACACCTGCTCCCTGTTCAAATTGCCCTCTGACCGTGTGACCAGGAGCTTTAGGCGCTACCATGAACACATTAACGCTGGACGGCGGTACTATCTGTCCGTAGTGGATGTTAAAACCATGGCTGAACGCAATAGCATCTCCCGGGTCAAGGTTGCCGGCTATATGATCGTTATATATGTCCGGCTGGCTTGTATCAGGGGCAAGTATCATAATTACGTTTCCCCATTTGGAAGCATCCGATACTGTTTTTACATCAAATCCCGCTCCACTTGCCTTTTCCCAGCTGCTGCTGTTTTCTCTGAGCCCCACTACAACATCTATTTTGCTGTCTCTCAGGTTTTGTGCGTGTGCGTGTCCCTGACTTCCATATCCTATAATTGCCACCTTTTTGCTTTTTATGTGCTTGAGATCTACGTCCTTATCGTAATATACTTTCACTTCAGTTCTCCTTACTTTGCTTTAGTTTGTTTCTTTTCAGATTGTTTCTTTTCACGAGCCATTGCGACGGTACCCGTTCGGGCAATTTCCTTTATTCCAAATGGTGTTAGCATTTCAATAAATCCGTCCACTTTTTCAATGTCTCCAGTAATTTCCAGCGTGTAGGTCTGCTGGCTTATATCAACTACTTTTGCTCTAAAAACATCTGATATGCGAAGCAGTTCGGCGCGGTTGCTGGAAGGAGCGTCAACCTTTATGAGCACCATCTCTCTCTCCACGCGTTTTGTCTCCGTCAGGTCGGTAACCTTGATTACATTGACCATATTGTTAAATCGCTTGATTATCTGCTGGATAATGAAGTCATCTCCCGTTGTAACCAGCGTTATACGGGACGTATCTCTGTCATGGGTCGGGGCAACGTTCAGGTTCTCAATGTTAAATCCCCGGGCACTGAAAAGCCCGGCAACGCGGGAGAGAACTCCTGATTTGTTGTCAACTAATAGTGATATAGTGTGTCTCAATTTTTAATTATCATCCTTGTTGATTTATTTGGAGTCTGTTTTGTCTTTATCATCAAGCCACTTTCCAATCCGGTTTCCACCGAGAACACCAATTACTCCTCCGATCACTGCCCCTGGAACTGTACCAGCAATGGCCCCTGCTGGGCCCATAGCGATACCTATACCGGCTCCCACTTTTGCTCCGGTGGCCGCTCCCGTAAAAAATCCTACACTGGTTCCGGTTAGCTCTTTATTTTTAATAAGACTACATCCTTCTACTTGCTTCTTGATTGGATTACATCCTGTTGCTTGTTCGTAGGCGAAAGAAAGGTTTTCGGTAAATCTATTATAAGTTTCTTTATACTTCCACCCAAATAAAGTTTTAGAATTGTCTTCTGCATGTAACGGAAATACAAATAGAAAAAAGGACAAACCTAAACTGCAAACTGGAATTAACAGTAATCTAAGCATTTTTTACACCTGTATAATTTAGAAACATTGATTTTTACGCAACATCAACCGGCTGCATTATCATATCGTTCATTGCCCCGCCTGGAGTTATCATCGGATACACCATCTCCGTGGGATCAACGACTATCTCCATAAGCACGACGCCTTCGGTATTTAGTCCTTCCTTCAAAGTGGGTTCCAGTTCTTCAGGCCTTTTGGCTTTTATGCCTTTTGCTCCAAAGGCCCGTGCCAACTTGACGAAATCCGGCAGCACTTCAAATTTGGAGGCGGAATAGTTGTTTTCAAAGAACATAGTCTGCCATTGCCTTACCATTCCGTGATGTTGGTTGTTAAATACGATGATTTTCAGGTCCATATTGTTTTCAACGGCTGTTGCAAGCTCCTGAAAGTTCATCTGGAAACTTCCATCTCCGCATACTGCGATGACCAGATCGTCAGGTTTTGCAAACTTGGCCCCCATAGCGGCAGGAAATCCAAAACCCATCGTTCCCAGTCCACCGGAGTTTATCCAGGTCCTGGGCTTTGTGAATTTATAGAACTGAGCAAGCCACATCTGATGCTGACCCACGTCCGATACAATGATAGCGTCTCCCTTAGTCATTTTGGACAGCAGGTCGATCGTATAAGAGGTTGAGATCTTATTTTCGTTCTGATTGGGAAGAAGAGGGTGCTTTTTATTCCACTCGTCTATCTGATCCATCCACGCCTTGCGGCTTGTCTTGTTCTTTTTCGGCAGTTTTTCCAGAAGCTGGTTGAGCACCTGCTTTGCATCTCCGACTATTGGACAGTGAACGTTTATATTCTTGTCAATTGTCGCAGGGTCTATATCAATGTGAATAATTTTTGCATTGGGTGCGAATTCATCAAACTTTCCGCCCGTTGCCCTGTCGTCAAACCTTGCTCCGATGGATATGACAAGGTCGGACCCATGAACCGCCATATTGGAAGCATAAGAACCGTGCATACCAAGAAAATTCACGTACATTGGGTGAGTGGGTGGCAGAGCCCCCAGTCCCATCAGCGTGGAGCAAACAGGGATCTGCATTCTGTCCACAAACTTTTTAAGTTCTTCAGTTGCATTTGCACAGATCACCCCGCCCCCGCAGAAGATCACGGGTTTTTTTGATTTCAGTATCATATCAACCGCTTTTTTGATCTGGGACGGATTGCCTTTTAAATTAGGTTTGTATCCACGGATGTTTATCTCTTTTGGTATTACAAATTCATCTTCCCCGATCAGAACGTCTTTGGGCATATCAACAAGCACGGGGCTTGGCCTTCCTGTGGTTGCGATATGAAAAGCCTCAAGCATGGTACCGGGCAGATCAGCTGTTTTTCTTACAAGATAGTTGTGCTTGGTGCAGGGCATTGTAATACCTATATGATCAGCTTCCTGAAAAGCATCGCTGCCCAGGTACTGCGTGGGAACCTGTCCGGTAAAGATCACTATGGGAGAAGAGTCCATTTGGGCAGTAGCTATCCCGGTTACAGTATTTGTAGCGGCCGGGCCAGAGGTGCAAAGTACAACCCCGGCCTTTCCTGAGGCCCTTGCATAACCGTCGGCCATATGGGTTGCTGCCTGTTCGTGTCTTGCAAGCACGTGGTTTATTCTGTCCGTATAATCGGTCATTACGTCATACACTTTGAGCACGTATCCCCCGGGCAGTCCGAAAACGACTTCAACTCCCTGGTGAAGAAGTGTTTCAAAAAACATCTGTGCTCCTAACATTTTAGCCATTATGAATTTCCTTAAAGTTTTTGGGCTTACCTTTAACTCAAGCCCGAACTTAATTTATTTATGTTGAAAAAGCTATTCTAATATGTATGATCCAATTTTTCAATTTATTATTGATTATTAAGTTCAATCTGTGCGTCTGATCTTCTTAAGTAGTTTGGAACTAGCTCCATAGGATCATCTTCAATTCCCTCTTTTAACTTATCGTACCCAATGAATGCACAGTGTGAGGACTTAGGGTTATTGAATGATTCTCCATTCACCACTACTGCAAGGTCGCCCAGATGTCTGATCAGAACGTCTTTATAGTTCGCAGCTGCATCTCCAATAAATACAGTGCTTTCATTCAGACTCTTGCACAGGTCTTCAACTTTTTGAATTTCTTCATCTCTGATCTGTCTGATCGTTCCGTTATGGTACTGGAAAATTGAGGAATATACTTCCTTTCGTTTGGCGTCCACTAGCGTGCATATTTTTTTATCAGTGAAGGGAACATTGGACGCAAGGGATTCAAGCGACGATACTCCAATAATTTTTAACCCCAGCGCGTATGCAAGGGATTTCGCCGTTACCACCCCAACCCTTAGGGAGGTAAATGAACCGGGACCAACCGATACAGCCACGCCCTGCAGTTCATCTTTTTTTACATCTAGGGTTTTCAGCAGCCAGTCAATAGAGGAAGTTATGTTCTCGGAGTGCATGGGACCCAGGTTCAGCAAGCACTCCCCAAGCAACCTTCTGTCTTCAGTAACTGATACACTTCCCAGATGGGACGATGTGTCTATACCAATCAGCTTCATATTTTAAGAGAAAATGAACACCTCAGCTTTTTAGTTACATAACCCCGCGGATCTTAAGGTCCAGATCCTCTTTGTTGGTGGCCTGGTTCATTGCCTCTTCGTATGAGATCGTTTTTTCTTTATACAGATCAAGCAAGCACTGATCAAATGTCTGCATACCGTAGTGCAGTTTTCCCTCTGCAATTGCGTCCGTTATCTCTTTTGTTCTCTCGGGTACGGACAATAGCTCTTTAACTCTTCCTGTGCATATCATTACTTCCACAGCTGGAACCCTGTTGCGTCCATCGGCTGTGGGTATCAGTCTTTGAGATATAGTTGCCTTAAGCGTCTGACCGAGCTGATAGCGTATCTGATCCTGCATGTTTGAGGGACAGGTTGACAGGATGCGGTTTACCGTCTCCTGAGCGTCAAGTGCATGCAGCGTGGCAAACACCAGGTGTCCTGTTTCAGCGGCGGTCAGGCAAAGCTCTATTGTCTCAAGGTCGCGCATTTCACCAACGAGAATTACATCCGGGTCTTCCCTGAGAGCAGACCTTAATGCATTGTTGAACGATTTTGTGTCCACTCCCACCTCTCTTTGATTTATAAGTCCCTTCTTGTCCGTATGTATGTACTCAACCGGATCCTCTATGGTAATTATATGCTTGCTTTTGGTGGTGTTAATGTAATCAACCATTGAGGCAAGTGTGGTTGATTTACCACTGCCCGTGGTTCCTGTAACAATGACGAGTCCTCTTTCTTCACTTGTGATGTTCTCTATAATGGATGGTAAGTTCAACTGTTCAAAAGTAAGTATTTCATTATTTATAACCCTTATTACAATAGAAACGTTTCCGAGCTGTTTGAATATATTTATCCTGAACCTGGAGTTTTTGGATTTAGGATTTTCATAGGTTATATCAGTCTCAGGGTTGACCCCGTTTTTTACCTCTAAGAAGTTATCTTCCAGGCTGTAAGCCGTGTCCATTTCAAAGTCCTGGTTGAATTTTTTCTTCTGCCAGTCGTTCATAAGGTGATTTGCATATCCAACGCAGTCAACCTTCTCAAGAGGAGGCAGCTTATTTGATTTTACAAGTCTTCCGTTAATCCTGAAGATCGGCGGGCGACCTACCTTAAGCAGGAGGTCTGATGCGTTAGATCTCCCTGCAAGCACCAATAATTCGTCAATACTGATTTTACCGTTTTTGCCGTTTTCATTTTCCATCAGATTTTTCCTTCTCGGTGTTTTTTAATACTCCGCTTTCTTCCAGTATTTTTTGATATATTTCCTCTTGGATGTCAGGATTTTCAGTTAAGAATTTTTTGGCGTTTTCTTTTCCCTGACCAAGCCTCTCATCTTTATAGGAGAACCAGGTTCCGCTTCTATCCACAACTTTGTATTTTATTCCCAGGTCTATTATTTCACTTAATTTGGATATTCCCTCTCCAAAGATCATGTCAAGTTCCGCTTCTTTGAACGGCGGAGCTAATTTGTTCTTAGCAACTTTAACCCGGATCCTGTGCCCTATAAGCGTCGGAGATATCTCGTCTTTTATATTTCCAAACTTCTTTGATTCCAGCCTTACAGATGAATAAAATCTAAGTGCCGTTCCCCCAGTTGTGGTCTCAGGATTGGCGTAAGGAGAAGAGACCATTTTCATACGGATCTGGTTGATAAAAACAATGATCGTTTTTGACCTGCTGACGTTTGCAGTAAGTTTTCTGAGAGCCTGGGACATTAACCTTGCCTGAAGTCCCATGTGAACCGCCCCCATCTCACCTTCAACTTCGGCCCGCGGCGTTAGTGCTGCAACTGAATCAACCACTATAATGTCCACCGCTCCGCTTTTCGTCAGAGTATCCACTATCTCAAGTGCCTGTTCGCCGCAGTCCGGCTGAGATATAAGCAGGTCATCGATCTTAACGCCGAGATGCTGGGCGTATGTAGGGTCAAGGGCATGTTCAGCGTCCACAAAAGCTGCAATTCCACCCGCTTTCTGCGTTTCTGCAATTGTATTAAGAGCCAGGGTTGTTTTCCCGGAGGCTTCAAGTCCGTATATCTCAACTATTCTTCCTCTTGGCAGCCCTCCTATTCCAAGTGCAATATCCACTCCTAATGAACCAGTTGAAACGACGTTACGCTTCGGGATGAAATTATCTGCTCCCACCCTCATGATTGAGCCTTTTCCAAACTGTTTTTCAATGGAAGAGATCACACCGTCTAAGGACTTTTCTCTTTCAGCTTTATCTTTGGCGCCCTTATCGGTCACTTTTTCATCTTTACCTTTTGGACCTTTATCAGTCACTTTACTGTTTTTTGACATAATAGTTCCTCACCTGTTATTTGAAGTTATTATCCATTTTTATTCTGATAATATCAAGTGCATGCTCACTTGACGCCAGTTTAATATCTTTTCTTTGTCCGCTGAACCTGTATTTCTGAGAAAATGCAGGCTCTTCCTTATAAACCACTCCTATGTAAACGGTACCCACTGGTTTTTCATCGCTTCCTCCCTGCGGTCCTGCTATGCCGGAGATTGCAACCCCTATATCAGTGCCGCTAAGTTTCTTTATTCCCTTGGCCATTGCCTCTACCACCTGAGAACTAACGGCGCCATGCTCAGTTATGAGCTTTTCATCTACTCCAAGCAGCCTGGATTTGGATTCGTTACTGTAGCTTATAACTCCTCTTGAGAAATATGCAGAACTGCCCGGAACGTCCGTCAGCATGCTTGCGAGCAGTCCCCCTGTGCACGATTCGGCAGTTGCTATAGTTAAGTTATTTTCAAGGAGCAGCCGTGAAACGACTTCTTCCATGCTCTCGTCGTCAACTGTGAACACATATTTTCCAAGCCTGTTTTTTAACAAAGCCGTGTATTTCTGTATATTTTCTTCTGCCGATATATCACCTGCGTCTTTTGCAGTCAGCTTAAGGTGTATTTCAGGGTAGTATATCCTGTAGCTAAGCTCCGCAGTATCAAACACAATGTCTTTTAGTTTTGCTGCTATTTCCGATTCGCCCATCCCGATCGTTTTAATGGTTTTTGTGGCAGGTCCTGTGCTTAGGTTCAGGCCTTTGAGCACATCCGGGAACACAAAGTCACTGATAATGGATTTAAACTCTCTTGGTATTCCGGGAAGAAAGTAAAAAGAACGTTTTTCCTTAACAAGTTTAAAGCCGCAGGAAGTGCCTGTTTCATTTTTAATAATAAAAGAGCCCTCTGGAAACATCGCCTGCTTCCGGTGTATGCTGAGTACTTTTCTGCCTCTGTCCAGGAGCTTTCGTTCAATGTCCCTGAACCGCTGTTCGTTAAAGATCAGGGGTGAGCTGGAAAAAATGGAAGCAGCTTCTGCGGTCAGGTCGTCAGGCGTGGGACCCAGACCGCCCGTAACTATTACAACGTCTGATCTTTTTAATGCATTCTGCAGTGCTGAAATAATGCTGTCCTTATCATCTGCTACAGAGCAGTGGTATTTGATCATCAGACCGTGGCCAGTGAATTTTTCAGCTGTCCATGAAAAATTAGTGTCAACGGTCAGACCGGACATTATCTCGTTACCAGTGGATATGAACTCAATGTTTTTCATAATTCCTGACTATTTTGTTACATACAGAGCGTTTATGCCAATAAGTATTAAGTTTGCGTAAATTCCCGCAGCAACGTCGTCCATTACAATACCGTAGCCTCCTTTTAAGCTCTCAAACCTGTTTACCGGAAAGATCTTTGTAATGTCAAACAGTCTGAACAGGATAAAACCTATTATGATATTTGCAGCGGTTGGTTCAATGAAGGCCATAGCCACGAGGTATCCAACGACTTCATCCAGTACCACTTCTTTCGGGTCATTGTTGTTATATATGTGGACAGCTCTGGAAGATAAATATATACAAAGTGCAGTTAGAACTATTACCCCGAGTATATACTGAACGTTTGTCAGGTCCTTGAACATAAAATAATAAAGGGGCAATGCCCCGATAGTGCCAATGGTTCCGGAGGCAAAAGGTGCGTAGCCCAGATAGAAAAAGCTTGTAAGAAAAGTTATTAACCTGTTCTGCAATTTAACTGAGACCATATTTTAAAAGAAATCAATAAAAGATGGTGGGTTTCCTTTAATGTTTTTTCAATTTCATTTACAATAATTTTATCTTGCTTGAAAGCAAATTTTATTCCAAGAACTGAAATGGCCAAAATAGTATGTGTTGTAAATCAGAAAGGTGGAGTGGGAAAGACCACCACCGCTGTAAATCTTGGGGCATCTCTGGCGGCCGCTAATAAAAAGACCTTGATCGTGGATTTTGATCCCCAGGGAAATGCATCCAGCGGGCTTGGCATAGAAAAGCAGGATTCCGAGATTAGTAATATATATAACGCCCTGATTGGAGAGGTGCCAATTAAGGATGTTGTATACCCGGTTCATAAGGACAGTCTGAATGATTTTCTGTACGTATCCCCCTCCAATACGGAACTGACAGGTGCGGAAGTGGAACTGATGCAGTTTGAGGAAAAGGAGTTTATATTAAAGAAACTGCTTTCAGTGGTTAAAGATGATTATAAATATATTATAATTGACTGTCCTCCTTCGCTGGGCATCTTGACCATCAATGCACTTACCGCCGCGGATTCTGTTCTCGTTCCGATCCAGTGTGAGTACTATGCACTTGAGGGACTTGGGCAGCTTCAGAGCATTCTTTCCCTGGTACGTCAAAGGATCAATCCCAACCTCAAGGTGGAAGGCTATCTTCTTACTATGTTTGATACCAGAAACAATATCTGCCACTCAGTTGCAAATGAGATCAAAAACTATTTTAACGAGCAGGTATTTAAATCCGTTATTACAAGAAATGTTAAGTTGGCTGAAGCTCCCAGCTTCGGCAAACCCTTAATGCTTTATGACGCTGGGTCAACCGGTGCGGAAAACTATCTTTCTCTGGCAAAAGAGATCATCACGCGTGACAATGGAGGTTCCCCGCTTTGAAAAAATCTGGATTAGGTAAAGGTTTGGACGCTTTAATTCCACGGAGAGAGGAATCAGCTGCTCCAGTCAACACGGGCATAATGACGCTTCCAATAGAAAAGATCACTCCCAATAAAATGCAGCCCAGAAAGGTGTTCAATGATTCGTCCATTAAAGAACTTTCAGAGTCAATAAAGGAAAAGGGGATCATTCAGCCTCTTATAGTGAGAAAGAAAGGTGATCTTTATGAAATAGTTGCAGGGGAGAGAAGATGGAGAGCATCGCAGCTGGCGGGGATTAAGAACGTACCCGTAACGGTCAGTGAAGTGGACGAAACGGAAACTCTTGAGGTTGCGCTCGTGGAAAATCTTCAGCGCGAGGATATAAGCCCAATTGAAGAAGCGGAGGCGTATCAGCAGCTGATCAATGATCATGGGCTGACACATGAGGATATATCAAAAAAAATAGGCAAGAACAGATCCACTATATCAAACCAGCTGCGTCTTCTCAGGCTGTCCGCTAATGCAAGGGAGGCGCTGGCATCCGGCGCTATTTCCTCCGGTCACGCACGGGCACTTGTTACTTTAGAAGATCAGACTGAAATAGATGAGATGTTAAATATAATCATCCAGAAAAAATTGTCCGTAAGACAGACCGAAAGCAGGGTTAAGTCTTTAAAAAAGCTAAGATCGTCCGTTCAAAGCAAAGATGTCTCAGCGGAGGATGATGTGTTCATAAACACTCTGACGGAAGAACTTAAAAGAGCGCTTGGGACCAAAGTCAGTATAAAAGGTAAAAGAGGCGCGGGTAAGATCGAGATCCAGTACTATTCTGCGGGCGAGTTTGAGAGATTAATGGAACTTCTTACCGGGAAGTAAATAACGCTTTTTATCCCTGAACATAGGATCTTAATGAAGAAATTTGTGGTCAGAGTTGAAGTGAAACTGAAGCCAGTTGTTTTGGACCCTCAGGGAAAGACCGTTCTTTCCGCTCTTCACAACCTGGGATATGAACAGGTTACGGATCTGAGAGTTGGAAAACTTATAGAACTGAAAGTCAATGCGGGATCTTTGGATGAAGCAGAAGGCCTGGTGGATGACATGTGCCGCAAACTGCTGGCCAACACCGTGATAGAGTCTTACGACTTTCATGTTACAGAGGAACGCAGTGGCTAAGTTTGGAGTTGTGGTCTTTCCCGGCTCCAACTGCGACCGGGACTGCTACTATGTTCTTAAGGATTTTCTGCGTCAGAGCTGCGAGTACGTCTGGCATCAAGATACCTGTCTGGACGATCTTGACTGTATAATAATTCCAGGTGGTTTTTCCTACGGAGATTATCTCAGAACCGGGGCCATAGCCAGGTTCTCTCCGGTCATGGGCGCGGTAAAAGAATTTGCTGAAAACGGCAAACCCGTAATCGGGATATGTAACGGATTTCAGATACTGGTTGAGTCCGGAATACTTCAGGGTGCATTTATAAAAAATTCTTCGTTAAAATTCGTCTGCAAATGGACCAGTCTTCTGGTTGAGAACAGCGGCACGCCTTTTACGTGCAGTTTAAAAAAAGGGGACGTTCTGAGAATTCCCGTTGCGCATGGACAGGGAAGTTACTATGTTTCTGACGAGCAGCTTAAAAGGTTAAAAGGCAGTTCACAGGTGGTGTTCAGGTACTGTGATGAAACGGGCAAAGTTGGCGCCGGTGATAATCCCAACGGTTCTGTTTACAGTATCGCGGGGATCTGCAACTCCGCGCTCAACGTGGTTGGAATGATGCCGCATCCCGAAAGGTCCTATGACGATGTAATCGGCGGTCGTCAGGGCCGGCTGATATTTGAATCGGTCCTTTCATGGATAAAGTCCGGTTAGCTGCCTGCGCAGGGATAAACTTTAATCGGCAATATAGAGTTTGGATGTTCTGACTTTTTTCAGAGCAGGTAAGAGAACTGCTGCGGTTTTTTACTGTATCGTTTTAGTGGAAAATTCAGAGCGCGGAATTGGCATTGGGGAAGCGTGATGAAGAACAACGTTCCACTGCTCCTTGTTTACCTCAAAGATATTAGTGGTCTGCACCACCGTTATTATCACCTGATCTCTGACTACATAGCTTATTCTTTCCGTGCAGTTAAGCCATGCCGAACTGTCGTTTACTTCTATGTAGACGTTTGATACCTCAGTGTTGGCAAATCCGCCGGAGTTAAATATTTTCTGCCAGCTTTCACGGATTTTCTCCCATCCCATTATTATTGAACATCCGGGATGGATACATTTCACATCCTGCGTTTTGGCCCACAGGTCTTCCATCATTGAAAGATTAGATGTGCATATAGATTCATAGAACCTTTTGTTAATTCTTTGTATTTCTTTTTCTGCTTCGTCCATTTTATATAGATATTTCCTTTAGTTTTTTTGAGAGCGGTCAGTCAGTTTTCTCAAGAATATTTTTCAGTTCCGTAATGACTCCCTCGTCCGTTTCTTTTTCAGCTGTTGATCTTAAAAGATCCAGGCATTTCTCCCCCTGTACCATCCAAAGTGCCCATACTGCGTGCCTGCGTATAAGGGCATCTTCATCTTTAATGAGACCGTGCAGTACATCAGCATACTTGGAATCCTGAGTATTGCCAATGGCTATAAGCACGTTTCTTATAAGTCCCCGTCTTTTTGCTCTTTTTACCGGACTGTTCTTAAAAATTTCAGAGAAGGTTTTCTGGTCCAACTTCAGAAGATACTCCAGATCTGGTTGAAAAAGCCCCTTTCTTGGCAAAAACGGCTCGCTGTCAGTTACGGGTGCTCTTTTGTTCCAGGGACAAACGTCCTGACATATATCGCATCCAAATACGTTGTTGCCTATCTCTTTTCGGTACCTGTATGGGATCTCATTCTTATTTTCAATCGTTAAATATGAAATGCACCGTGAAGAATCAATAAGATAAGGCTCTCTTATGGCATCTGTTGGACATTCATCAATGCACTTTGTGCATGTGCCGCACCTGTCAGGTACAGGGCTGTCGTACTCCAGTTCCATGCTTGTGATTATCTCTCCAAGAAAGAGCCATGAACCCAGCTTTTGATTGATGGTACAGGTGTTCTTGCCGATCCAGCCAACGCCGGAGTATTTGCTGTACATTCTTTCAAGCACTGGTCCCGTGTCAACGTAAGTCAGAGAATTTCTGTCTTCCGTGCTTGTTTCTATAAAATCTCTGAGCTTGCCGAGCATATCCTTCATGACTTTATGATAATCATCACCCCACGCGTATCTTGCTATCCATCCATTTTCCGGGTCTTTCACGGACGTTGAATACGGATGATCGGAGTTATAATTGACGGCGCAGGAGATTACCGACCTGGCATCCGGCATAATGTTTCTTACGTCTTCTCTTCTTTCCGGGTTTTTTGACATATAGGACATATCTGCTTCAAATCCCATACCGAGCCATTTTTTGTAAAACTGACTTTCGGGATAGTCGTCAACGGGCGCTATGCCGATCAGGTCAAACCCCAGTTTATAGCCTTCCTCTTTAATGTTGACCGTTATCTCTTTTCGCATGGATTATAAGGTTTCCAACTTCTTCAAAGGCCTTGATGCCACTGAAGTTAGAGACGTACTGTGATTCCATTTTCAGCTCAAGTGGAGCATTTATCGTCGTGGTGGAAAACCTGCAATGTCTGATTATATCTATATCTTCTATGTCACTTCCCATAACGACCATGTCCCGGAATGAATAGCTGCCTTCAAAGTAAGAGAGAAGGTCTATTTTTCTGTTTCCGTTCAGCTCAATCATTTCAATTTCCAGGGCATTTTCTGTCTCCGCTGATTCTCCAGACGGCCTGAATCCTATAACCCTCACCCCGATCTCATTTAATGAGGATATAAGACTTTTTCCACTGGTGTTGCAGGTTTTCTTAAGGCTTTTAAGATCGCTTGATCTGCCGCTCAGCACTTTAACGTTAACAATAAAAAGATCTGTGGTTTTTATCTTCTCTAGGATGTCTTTTCGTAGTATGAGCATTGGTTATAGAGTTAAGTGCTGAATTACCTGCTATCATAGATACGGTTCATGGCGGCTTAACATTTAAGAATATCTGATAGGGAGTTTGAATACCAAAGCATTTTGTTATGGACGTTCAGTCACCTTATCCATTACTGTTTAGTTCACTTCTGTGTAAACTGTGTGTACTATTTCATGTCTTAGTCAGCGAGGTTTTGAGATATGGCAACAAAAAAAGATAAAATCGGGATAATTGTTGCAGGTGGACCTGCTCCTGGAATTAACGGCGTTATAAGTGCAGCCACGATTGAAGCTCAAAACAGAGGAAAGCAGGTAATAGGGATACTGGATGGTTTTAAGTGGATTGCAGAAGGTGATACAACCAAGATCACAGAGCTGACGATAGATAACACATCAAGGGTCCATACCCAGGGGGGATCTATAATAGGCATTTCAAGAGAGAACCCGTTCTCCACTGCCGCACGGACCAAAAACACCATCAGGTCACTGAAGAAACTGGGGATCAAGTATCTGCTTACTATCGGAGGTGACGGTACTATGTACCTGGCGGACAGGCTTGCAGCAGAAACGAAAGGGGCACTGCAGATAGTCCATTTACCTAAAACGATTGATAATAATCTTCCACTTTACAGAAACGTCTCTACTTTTGGCTACGAGACCGCTAAACACATCGGCACCGAAATTGTCAGCTATCTGATGGAGGACGCCAAAACCACTCACAGGTGGTTTCTTATTGTTACCATGGGCAGAAAGACCGGTCATCTGGCGCTGGGTATTGGTAAATCATCCGGGGCAACTCTGGCGTTGATCCCGGAGGAGTTCACCTCTCAGAAATTACCTGTGAAAAAGTTAGTGAAGATCCTTGAAGGCTCAATAATTAAAAGATTGAAAATCGGAAGGGACTACGGGGTTGCAATAGTTGCCGAGGGAATTACCGAGAAAATCAACACAGACGACATAAAAGGAACAACGACCGTCAGATATGACCATATTGGAAGAATAAAACTCTCTGAATTTCATCTTGCTCCTTTCTTAAAACGCGAACTTGAGAAAAGTCTGAAAGAAAAAGGAATTGAGATAACCATAGTTGATAAAAGAATTGGTTACGAACTCCGTTCTGCTCCTCCAATTCCGTTTGATCTCTGCTATACAAGGGATCTGGGCTACAGTGCGGTAAAACATCTGCTGAACGGCGGAACCCGTTCATTAATCACGATCACCAACGGGAAAATGATCCCGCTGGATTTTGACGCCGTAAAGGATAAAAGGACTAGGAAAACAAAAATAAGGTACGTTGATACAAAAACAGAGTCTTTTGAAGTTGCGCAGAAATACATGATCAAGTTAAGAAAAGAGGACCTGAAAGACAGAGAAAAAGTAAGGAGGATGTCCTCAATTGCAAATATGACACAGAAGGAATTTATTGAATATTTTTCGGAGGTTGCTGAATGATGGCAGAAACTTCAAACCTGGATAATTTTGATAATGCAGTTGTTAACAGTTTAAAGAAGTACGGAACAAAGATAAAAAAGTATGAGCTTGTTCAGATGCTTAAAGCAGATATTGCCTGCTCCGAACTTGAAATAAGTCAATCGCTTGAGAGGCTTATTGGTTCCAAGATAGTCAGAAAGACCGGGTCGGGAGAATATGTGCTCTTGGTTTATTAGTGAGCAGCGCACAAGTTGCCGAGTTGTCTCAGTTGAGTTAGTATAAGAGTTTCAGCTGCGAACATGCTTTTTGATCTGATATGGAGATTTTATGAATATAAAATGGGCAAAGAGAATAGAAGAGCTACCACCTTATCTGTTTGCGGAAATAGATAAAAAGAAAAATGCTTTGATTGAAAAAGGGGTTGACGTTATTGACCTTGGCGTGGGCGACCCGGACATTCCAACCCCGGCGCATATTATTGATGCTTTAAATAAAGCTGCAAAGGACCCCGCCAACCACGTCTATCCCTCCTACGTGGGCATGGCGTCTTTTCGTGAGGCTGCATCTGACTGGTATAAAAAAAGATTTAACGTTGATATCAGCCCTGCCAGTGAGATCGTCACCCTTATTGGTTCCAAGGAAGGAATTGCACATGCTCCGCTGGCTTTTCTTGACC
>CAZUNK010000147.1:0-5890 GCA_964622285.1 uncultured Spirochaetia bacterium | reverse complement strand
CTCTATTCCAACGTCAGTTTTAATGGTAACGAGCATCTTACTTAAAAAAGCCTTGTCTTTGTTTTCAGTAAGGGCGGTTTTCTGCCTACCTGGTACTGAGTCCAGCTGTTCATACAGAGATTCCAGAGAGCCGAACTTACTGACCAGCGTTGAGGCGGTTTTCTCTCCAATCCCCCTGACCCCCGGTATATTGTCCACCTGATCGCCCGCAAGGGCCAGAACATCGGTTATCTGCTCCGGCAAAACCCCGAACCTCTCCACCACCCTGCTTCTGTCGGTCACACTGCCCTTCATGGTGTCGAGAAGGGTTATTTTATCTGAAACCAGCTGGCAGAAGTCCTTGTCCCCGGTAACAAGAACGATATCTATGTCCCTGTTTTCATTTTTCTTCGCTATGGTTCCCATAAGGTCATCAGCCTCGTACCCGCTGAGCTGAACAAGGGGAATGGAGAAAGCCTCCACCACTTCGTATATCTTGCTGAACTGCGGGATCAGGTCCGACGGAGGGGCGTCGCGGTTTGCTTTATAGAGAGGATAGGTCTCATGTCTGAACGTTCTGTCGGCAGAATCAAACACCATCGCGATATATTCAGGCTTATAGCTTTTGAGGAACTTGAACATCATTGAGGTAAAGCCGTACACGGCGTTTACAGGAACCCCTTTTGAAGTGCTCAGGTGACGTATGGCGTAGTAGGCTCTGAAAATATAGGAACTGCCGTCAATAAGGTACAGGGTTTTAGAAGACATATATCTCTAAATATCCTTACATACCGGGCATATCAAAGCACTATTTCTTTTCAGCACAGTAAACAAAGGCCGGGGGTAGATTTAACCAGATGGTCCTGCTCTGAACGACCTGTGGGAACATGCTGTACAGTTTGGACTTGAACCGCTTTGCAGATGGAAGGGGAAGTCCGGGTAGATACGCCATGGTCAGAAGTTTTCCTCCGGGCTTTAGAACATCCTGCACCGTGTTGAGCAGCCTGTCCTGCATCTTGGAGCTGAATATCGCCCACGGAAGACCGGATATTATGCAATCGCAGCTCTCCTTACCGTGCTTTTCAAGATGAAATCTGGCGTTCTCAGCTGAATCATTGTAAACAATGGCGCCGGGACATCTTCTTTTAGTGGCCTGCACGAATTCAGGATTTATCTCAAGTGCAAAGAAAGTAGCGTCACTGGGTATTTTCTGCAGGATCTTTTCAGTGAAAACTCCCGTGCCGGGACCAAACTCAATTATGGTATCAGCCTTATCAAGCTGAGCCTGGTCGGTGATAAGATCGCTCAGTTCCTTGCAGGAAGGAGCAATTGAACCCGTTCTTCTTGGATAGCAAAAAAACTGTCTCAGATAATAATAAATGCCGTGTTTCATCAGTTCCCCGGAAATATCAGGAAAGCCTGGATTTTATAAATCTTCTATTTAACCATACTTTGCAGGTTCTTTCCAGAAAATATTTAATTTTTTTCAGTCTTTATCAAAAGCAGCTTACGCACCCTGCAATTATTTGACTTTAAAATGCCCGTGCATGATAATAAGATCATCAAGTTAAAACGCGGTCCTTACCGCTGCAAAGGGGCATACAGCTGCAAATGTTTGAAGGAATATCCGAGAAGTTAAACAAAACGTTAAAAAAGGTCCGGGGCTACGGAAAACTCAGCGAAGACAACATACAGGACTCCCTCAGAGAAATAAGGCTCAGCCTGCTGGAAGCGGACGTGAACTTTGCAGTCACGCGTGAGTTCATCAACTCCGTAAAGGAAAGGGCCGTTGGCAGTGAGGTTGCAGACAGCCTTACGCCAGGCCAGCAGTTTGTAAAGATCGTTCATCAGGAACTGATCAAGGTGCTTGGAGAGAGCAGCTCCGAGATCAATCTCAGCGCGGCGCCCCCGGTGGTAATAATGCTGATAGGACTTCAGGGTTCAGGAAAAACCACCTCCTCGTCCAAGCTGGCCAGATATCTGGCCGAATCCAAAAAGAGAAAACCTCTCCTGGTGCCCGCCGACGTTTACCGGCCGGCGGCCATTGAGCAGCTGAAAGTACTTGGAGGGAGCATAGACGTTCCCGTGTTTGACACCAGTCCCGGCGCCGATCCCGTGGATATATGTTTAAGCGCCCGAAAGAGCGCAGAGCAAAACGGTAACGACGTTATGATCATAGACACGGCGGGAAGGCTGCACATAGACCAGGAACTGATGAACGAACTGATAAATATAAAAAGCTCTATTGATCCCAGCGAAATACTTCTCGTGGCCGACGCAATGACCGGTCAGGACGCAGTGAACACTTCAAAGAGCTTTAACGAATCCCTGCAGATAGACGGAGTGATACTGACAAAGATGGACGGGGACGCAAGAGGCGGCGCGGCGCTGTCAATAAAAGCAGTAACGGGAAGTCCCGTTAAATTCTTTGGCACGGGAGAAAAGCTCGACGCTCTGGAGGTATTTCACCCGGACAGAATAGCATCCAGAATACTGGGCATGGGAGACGTTCTGACTTTAATAGAAAAAACACAGAACGTGTTTGAAGAAAAGAAAGCAGAACAGATGGCAAAGAAGATCCAGAAAAAACAGTTCTCACTGGAGGATTTCAAGGAATCAATAGTGGCCATGAACAAACTCGGGTCCCTTGAAAACATCACTTCAATGCTTCCGCTGAAAAACAACGCAACCATAGACCCGAGAATGATGAAGACGGCGGAGAACGATCTTAAAAAGTATATCGCCATAATAAACTCAATGACCTTTAAAGAGAGAAAAAACCACACTATACTGAACGGAAAGAGAAGACAGAGGATCGCCAAAGGCAGCGGTACCAGGGTACAGGACGTGAACAAACTGATAAAGAACTACATGCAGATGCAGAAAATGATGAAAAACATGGGAAGAACGGGTAAATTAGCTAAAAAATTTATGAAGTACATGTAAGGAAAATATGGTTATAATAAGATTGTTGATCATACAGGAGGTAAGCACGTTTTGGTAAAATTAAGGCTCACAAGACTGGGGTCCAAAAAAAGACCTTTTTACAGAATAGTCGCAGCGGACGTCCGCGCCCCAAGGGACGGGAAGTTCCTGGATATTTTAGGGTACTACGACCCGAGAACCACCCCTCACGTTCTTAAGGTTGACGAAGATAAAGTCAAATCGTGGATAGGCAACGGCGCACAGCCAACGAACCGGGTGAAAAAGCTCATATCTGAACTACTGTGATTTCTGAGAACAAACAACGTTTGGTGTGATACTATTTAATAAAGGAGAGAAACTATGGAACAACTCAAAGATTTGGTTTTAATGCTGGCAAAGTCCCTTGTTGATAACCCGGATGCGGTGGAAGTGAAGGAAGTCGTTGGAGAGCAGACAACGGTAATAGAACTTAAGGTAGCAACGGAGGACCTTGGCAAGATAATAGGAAAGCAGGGAAAAACCGCAAAAGCGATCAGGACCATACTTAGCGCGGCAGCCTCCAAAATAAAAAAACGCGCCGTGCTGGAAATCTTAGAATAGTCAATGAAGCTCATTGCTTATGGTAAGATCCTAAAACCACACGGGCTCAGAGGTGAGGTAAAAGTCCTTCCATACAGCGGCGACCCCGAGAACTTCCGGCAGATCCGGTACATATACACGCAGTCAGGCTGCAGTGAACCTGAGAGGCATGAAATATCAGCCAGAAGGCTTCAGAAAAATTTCATCATTGCCAGGATACAGAACGTTAACAGCGTGGAGCAGGCAGAACAGCTGCGGAACAGGGAAGTGCACGTTGACAGAAATGAACTGCCTTCCAATCAGGAGGATGAATATTACTGGTTTGAACTTATAGGACTTAGCGCTTACAACGAGTGCGGAGCCCTGATAGGCAGGGTGGATTCACTGATTGACAACGCCGCTCAGCCGACCCTCGTTATCACGGACAACTCCAGGGAATACATGGTCCCGCTTATAGACCGCTTTGTTAAAAAGATCGACCTGGAAAATTCAAAGATCATAGTGCAGTCCATAGCGGACCTGGTTTAGTAAGCCTCCGGGCGGCAAGGGTGTCATGAAGTACGATATTATCACAATCTTTCCTGGTTTTTTTGACTCAACCCTGTCGTTCGGAATAATCGGAAAAGCTCTTGAGAGGTCAGTAATAGACGTCAAGGTCCACGACCTCAGAGACTACACCGACGACAGACACAGATCAGTGGACGATACGCCCTACGGGGGCGGCGGGGGAATGCTGATGAGCGCCGAGCCTCTTTCAAAAGCTATTGAGAGCGTAAAGCAGCACGGTAAAAGATCCCTTGTCGTGCTGACTTCTCCGCAGGGAGAGGTCCTGAGCGACGATGTGGTAAATGAGCTGAAGGATTACGAGCAGATAGTTGTTCTTTGCGGCAGGTACGAAGGGATAGATGAAAGGATCAGAGAGCTTTACGTTGACAGGGAGATCTCAATCGGCGACTACGTCGTCTCCGGCGGAGAGTACGCGGCCGCAGTAATCATAGATGCGGTCTCAAGGAACGTCCCGGGCGTAATGGGAAACGAAAGCTCAGCCGCTAACGACTCATACAGGAACGGCCTGCTTGAGCACCCTCATTACACAAAACCCGCAGTGTTCAAAGACAAAGAAGTGCCCCCGGTGCTTTTATCAGGCAACCATCAGCAGATAAGCAGCTGGAGGCTCACAGAAAGCATGAGGAGAACGTTCATCAGTCGACCCGAGCTGCTGGACCAGGCAAAACTGGACGTCTCTGAAACGCAGCAGCTGATAAAGATCCAGAACGAGCTGAGACCTGATTTCAGAGTTTATATTGCATTAATACACTATCCCGTTTACAATAGGAACTTTAAAAAGATCACGACGGCTTTTACGAACCTGGACGCTCACGACATTGCAAGAGCAGCAAAGACCTATGGCGTAAGTAAATTCTATCTTGTAAATCCAAACCAGGAACAGAGAAACCTGGTAACAAAAGTGATTGATCACTGGACCAAAGGTCCCGGGGTGGAGTTCAATCCAACCCGCAGAGAGGCTTTGGAAATAGTGGACATAAAAAAAGATCTTAACGAAGTGCTGGGAGACATAGAAAAAACAGAAGGCTCAAGGCCAAAGGTAATTGCCACGGACGCCAGAATTAAAAAAGACAATATGATGGGCTATAAACAGCTGAGAAAAGAGATATTAAAAAAAGAGCAGCCGTTCCTGATACTTTTTGGGACCGGGTGGGGTCTGGATGACGAAGTTATTGACTCTGCGGATTACACTCTAAAGCCCATTAAAGGATTTGACAGTTATAATCATCTGTCGGTCAGAAGCGCGGCGTCAATAGTGCTGGACAGACTGCTGTACTGTACAATATAATACTGGAGAGAGAAAATGGACGTTATAAACGAATTTGAAAAACCACACCTGAGAGAAGATATACCTGACTTCAGAGCGGGCGACACCGTAGCTGTGCATTACAACATCAAGGAAGGTAACAGAAGAAGAAATCAGATATTCGAAGGGGTTGTAATCGCACGAAAAGGCGGAGGTTTTAAAGAGACCTTCACCATCAGAAAGATCTCTTACGGAGTGGGAGTTGAAAGGATATTTCCGGTTCACTCACCTCTTATAAACAAAATTGAAATAAAGAGAAAAGGCAAGGTCAGAAGAGCAAAGCTCTATTACCTGCGTGGACTGTCAAAGAAGGCAAGCCGCATTAAAGAAAGAACGTAGACTTAAGTACCCCGCCGGCGTAACTTCAGGTCCTGTTATGTACATTGTCAGACCTGAATATTTAACAGTACCCGTCTGATCAAACCAGACAGCCAGCGCTTCTGCAGTGCCCTAACCTCCATCCTGCTTTAAAAAGTCCAGCACGTGGAACATCCGCTGCAGCGCGGTGTAGACGGAGAATACAAGTAATATAAC
>CAZUNK010000146.1:0-7209 GCA_964622285.1 uncultured Spirochaetia bacterium | reverse complement strand
TTTGATTTCTTTGCCAGACGTTAATTAGTTTTTTCATCGTGCTTAAAGAGAGTGGGGCGTTATGTGATATTTCAGTTGCCAGGTTATTTGTGAACTCCTCTATTTCATCTTTGCTTATAACGTAGTTGACCAGTCCTATTTTTTCAGCTCTTGCCGCGTTTATGGACCTGCCGGTCAGAAAGAGTTCCTTTGCACTGGCAACGCCGATCAGGTTCAGGAATTTTTTCGTTCCGGAATACGAGTAGACAAGACCTAACTTTACAGGTGGAATGCCCATTTTGGCCGTGCTGGAGCACACCCTTATGTCACAAGTGACCGCCAGTTCAAGCCCGGCGCCAAAGGTATGACCGTTCATCATTGCGATCACTGGAGATGGAAAATTCTCTACCGTGTCAAGACACTGCTCAAGTGGATGTCCCCCTTTGAACTCCCGCATCATATCGTCGTCCCGTATTGAACTGATATCGTAGCCGGAAGAGAAAACACTGTCTCCCATGCCTTTTATGATCACGCATCTTGTAGCTTTGACCAATGAAGCCTGCGACAGCAATTCTCTGATCTCACTCAACATAACCGGAGACAGGGCGTTTTTCTTCTCTGGGTTGTTGAGGGTGATCGTGGTAACTGATCCTGCGCTGGTAACGATTATTTCCTTGAAGTCCGGCATGTTTTGATACCCTCAGGTATTAAAAAAGATAAACTGAAATGAACAGGTACGGAGATGGGCAACGGTATTTGTAAAGCTGTTTCATAATTAACTGTTAACTTATCTGGCTTATGTAGTAATATTTGTTATATTATATCACCGGAAGGGAAAATAATATGCCTCTTTATGAATACGAATGTGACAGCTGTATGCAGAAGTACAACAGCGATATTGATAACCTCGCTAAGAAGTTAAACAAGACAAATGCGTCTAAGATAATTAAAGGGAACCCTAAAATTTCCTTTATTGAGGTTGCAGAAAAGGGAAAGAAGGGTTTTTCCATTGGCAAGAAAAACACCCCTGACATACGAAGGTTCAGATATACGATCAATAAAAAGACGCTGTATATGGAACTTAAGGACTTTCGTTTCAGTGAACTTATAACTGACAAGGGAGAGGAAAAAGATCTTGTTTGTCCGTTGTGTAAAAGCGGCAAGTCCATCAGAAGGGTTTTTTCAACGTTCAAGGCAATATTTGATGATAAGAACAAAAGAGCTCCCAGGCCCGGAGACGACATAAAGTTCCACATGGACTATAAGGTCCAAAAGGATGAAGAGATGAGAAATGACTGGGTGGGACAGGATCACCTGAATCAGTATTTCAACAGATAGGGAGAAAGAGATGCCTCTTTATGAGTTTGAGTGTGCAAAGTGCAGAAATAAAATTGAGAGTTCTTTAAAGGTTCTGGAAAAGAAAAGAGATAAAAAGACCGTAGAGGGCCTGGTTGATAAACATGACAATATTAACGCCATTGAAGTTGTGGACCTGAATAAGAACAAGGTCCTTGCCAAGCACGGCAAAAGAGGAAAAAACTCCGTTTTTATGGATTTTTATCAGGATGAAGGAGAGGTGCTCGTTCTCATTAACCTCAGACCGTACAGGTTTTCCGAACTGATCTACGAGCCGGAAGATGAAAAGAAAGTAAAATGTGGCTGCGGTGAAAAGAAAAAAGTGGAAAAGGTGATATCAGGATTTGCCTTTACAAAGGACCTTTCCACCGATATGCCAAAACCTGACCTGTCCAATCTACCTGCCTCGGTCAGAGACAGAACGTACGTAGGGGATTATATAGAAGAAAAGGACAGGCCAAAGAAGAACAGGTAGAATGCCGGTCAGACTGCTCAGTCCAGGGCGTAATCGGCTTTCTTTTTACCAAACCTCCTTTCCAGTTCCATATTTACATCCTGCGGACTGAGTTCCAGTTCACAGAGCAGTACAAGCGAGTGGAACCACAGATCAGCGACCTCGTATATAAACTCTTCCCTGCTTCTGTTTTTGGCTGCTATTATCGTCTCTCCTGCTTCTTCTCCGATCTTTTTCAGTATTTTGTCCATACCATCACTGAAAAGGCTGCTTACATAAGATCCTTTTTCAGGGCTCTTTTTTCTATCCTCAATAACGCTGAAAACCTTATGTATTGCATCTAGGTCGGTAAACGCGGGAGCCAGTTCCCTGGTGGAATCAATCCGGGTGTGGAAGCAGCTTTGCTCCCCTGTGTGACAGGCAACCCGTGTCTGTTCAACCATGATAAGTAACGTGTCCTTATCACAGTCCACGTAGATCTGTTTGACTTTCTGAACGTTTTCTGACTCTTCACCTTTTTTCCATATTTTCTGTCTGGACCTGCTCCAGAAATGGGTAAAGCCGGTCTCAATGGTCAGTCTGACCGTCTCGGCGTTTGAATAAGCCAGCATGAGCACCTGTCCAGTCGTGCTATCCTGTATTACTGTAGGTATCAGCCCATCTTTATTGAATTTCAGTTCTTTAATATCCATACTTTCTCCTGTTATAAAGTGGATACTTTAAAAAGTATTATAATTTGTGTATTATATAAAAGAAATTTTATTTCAGGAGTCGTTATGGCAAGAGTAACCATAGAAGATTGTTTAGAGAAAGTGGAAAACCGGTTTGCACTTTCGGTAGCAGCTATGAAAAGGGCAAAGCAGGTAGTTAATGGCGCAATGCCTCTGGCATCTGAAAAAGATAACAAACACGTTGTTATTGCTCTCAGAGAGATAGCTGAAGGAAAGGTTAACGTAATCTATCCTGATGTCCCCGGAAAGTATTAGAAATTCTTTATAAGATGTACCTTCTAGGCGTTGACACGGGCGGGACCTTTACCGACTTTGTGCTTTATGACGGAAAAAGCTATAAGATACATAAACTTCCTTCAACGCCTGATAATCCCTCCACGGCCATATGCGCGGGAGTCGGTTATTTCAAAGAAGTTCCGCTCAGTGATCTGACGTTAATTCACGGAACTACCGTTGCAACAAACACCCTTCTTGAACGAAAAGGTGCCAGGGTACTGCTGCTGACCACTAAAGGTTTTGAAGACGTTATTGAGATCGGCAGACAGAACCGCGGCAAACTCTACGATCTTTTCTGGACGAAAAAACCCGCTTTAGTGTCAAAAAAGGGCAGGGTGGGTATATCCGAAAGAGTTGATTCTGAAGGGAAGGTTCTGAAAAAATTAGACGGCGAAGAAGTATTTAAACTTATGCAAAACCCGGACTTTGGGAAATTTGAAGCGGTTGCCGTTTGCTTTATTAACTCTTACGCTAATCCCGTGCATGAGATTGAAGTTCAGAATATTTTAAAAGCCCTCAAGGTCCCGGTTTCAATATCTTCCCAGGTCATACCTGAGTTCAGGGAATATGAACGAACTTCAACCACCGTGGCGAATTCCTATCTCATTCCTAAAGTCAGAGGTTATATGAATTCCCTGAACGAGAGACTGAAAGGTGTAAAGATCCACGTGATGCAGTCAAATGGAGGCGTTATAACGCCTGAGCAGGCGGCAGGCGAACCGGTACGGGTGATTGCATCAGGTCCGGCAGGGGGAGTGGTCGGAGCTTTCAAGATCGCCCGTCAGATCGGAATAGACAAGGTAATAACTTACGACATGGGGGGAACCTCCACTGACCTTTCCGTGTGTGACGGTGAACTTAAGTTTACAACGGAAGCCGTAGTTGATGATATTCCGATAAAAACTCCGATGATGGACATTTTTACCATTGGAGCAGGAGGTGGCTCAGTTGCGTACGCGGATTCCGGAGGAGCGTTAAAAGTAGGACCTGAAAGTGCAGGTGCAGACCCGGGACCAGCCTGTTATGGAAAAGGAAAACATCCTACTGTAACCGATGCAAACCTTATGCTTGGAAGAATACAGGCGGAGAATTTTCTGGGTGGCAGAATGAAGATCAATTCCGGTTCATCGGAGAGTTCCTTAAAAACTTTGAACGGGAGCTTTGGAATTGATGTTCTTAAACTGGCTGAGATGATAGTGAAAGTTGCAAATTCCAACATGGAGCGGGCCATTAAGGTCGTTTCGGTTGAAAAGGGATACGACCCCAGGGAATTCTCACTCATCAGCTTTGGCGGTGCAGGAGGTCTGCACGCCTGTGAACTGGCAGGAAGCATTGGCATCGGAAGAGTGATATTTCCGATCAATCCAGGAGTTCTTTCCGCCCTTGGCATGCTTTTTGCCGATTCGTTCAAGGACTACAGCAAAGGATTTTTTCTAAGTTGTGAATATCCGGATATTCAGGCACTTGAATCTGAGTACAGTGAACTGGAGCACAGGGCCCTCAGAGATATTAAAACCGCGGGTCAGAACATTTCAGGTTCCAAGGAAGGCATACAGTTTTTAAGATCAATGGACATCCGGTATAAAAGACAGTCACATGAACTTACCATTCCATATAGCTCTGACTTCGTGAATGATTTTCATAAAAAACATCTCATAAGATATGGTTTCAGTAACGTTGATAACGTTGCTGAAATAGTAGCAGTGAGGGTCCGGGCCGTAATTGCCCGCTCCACATCTGTGCTGTCTGAACTTACAACTAAAAAGTCAAAGATAGAGGGGAGCAGGTCCCTGGTTTATATTAACGGTAACTGGGTTAAAATAGACCGTTACGACAGACGATTGTTTTATAATGGTTTTACTTTTAAAGGACCTTCAATTATAAACGAGGATACTTCAACTCTTTTCATACCTGAAGGTTTCAGATGTACCGTTGACCGGTTTGGCAACGTGATTTCAGAGCGATACTGAAGTTCATAAATGTTTTTAAAACGAATTGAATCTGAACCTGCTTAGCTTTATTTGTTCAAAGATGCACAGAGGATTGATGGTTTATCACAATGTCTGAAAATATTATCATAGGTGGCGGCGTGACCGGGCTTGCCGCAGGTCTGACTTCAAAAGTTAAAGTATATGAGGCAGAGAAGGTACCAGGGGGCATCTGCTCATCTTATTATATCAGTCCCGGTGCCGGCAAACCTGATCCTGCGCCACCTGAAGATCAGGAATCCTACAGATTTGAGATAGGCGGCGGACACTGGATCTTTGGCGGAGAGCCTGAAGTACTGGATTTTATAAAGTCACTGACTTCAGTGCAGGAATACGCGAGAAAGTCTTCAGTTTACTTTCCAGATACGGAGCTGTACGTTCCATATCCCATTCAGAACAATTTGAGCTACCTAGGCAAGGACGTTGCAAATAAGGTAATAAAGGAGATTGAAAATTCCACTGACGCTGTGCCGGGCACTATGGAGCAGTGGCTTGAAAAGAGCTTTGGAAAAACCCTTGTCAAGATGTTTTTTGGTCCGTTTCATGAACTGTACACGGCAGGGCTTTGGACAAAGATCGCACCTCAGGACGCTTATAAATCTCCCGTGAACATTGAATCAGTCAGAAAAGGTGCTTTTGGAGAAAAAACGCAGGTCGTGGGTTACAACGTGAAGTACCTCTATCCTTCAGACGGGCTTAATGCCCTTGCGGGTAAAATGGCTGCAAAATGTAATATTTCATACGATAAACGGGTTGAGGAGATCAACCTGGACAAAAGGGAAATACAGTTCTCAGACGGGTCAGGAGATAAATATGAAAGGCTTTTATCAACTCTGCCATTAAGCAAGGCTCTTGACTGTTCAGGTCTTACGGTTGACGAGGACCATGATGATTATACCTCCGTTCTGGTTCTTAATATTGGGGCTACAAGAGGTCATAAGTGCCCTGATGATCACTGGATATATGTGCCCGACAGCAGGTCCAAGTTTCACAGGGTTGGTTTTTACAGTAACGTTGACAGTTCTTTCCTGCCACTGTCTTCCAGAAAAGACAACAGCAGGGTAAGCATTTACATTGAAAAGGCTTTTCCAAACGGCAGCAGACCTTCTGACAGTGAGATAGATTCTTATTCCGGGTCGGTGGTTAATGAACTGAAAGAGTGGAAGTTCATTGATAAAGCTGAGATAGTTCACCCAACGTGGATAGAGGTTGCCTATACCTGGACAAAGCCCGGCTCAAACTGGAGAGCCAAAGCACTGGAACTTCTTGAAAAGCAGAATGTTATTCAGGTAGGCAGATACGGGAGGTGGAATTTTCAAGGAATCGCAGAATCCATTAGAGAGGGCTTTATAGCAGGGGAGTATCACAGCAAATAGTTTTATATATCTATCTGTCAGCTTTTATTATTTCTATCATTTGTTCTATTCTGTCTTTTAAGTCATGGTCTTTTTTAGTTCTTCTGTATGAGGCCATAGCTATCTCTTCTCTTTCTTTTTCATTTTTCAGGTAGTACTGCACTTTGTCCCTTATCTCTTTTTTATCTTTAAAAGTTACGATCTCTTCTTCTATCTTGAAATATTCCGCTATATTTTTCATCTCATCCACGATCTGCAGCGTCTTAGAGGCGGTAATTTCAAAAAGTCGGTAATTGCCTCCGCTGATCTCAAATTCTCTATGAATATTTATTCCGATCTTGGCTGATTTCATCACCTTTATCAAATCGTCTCCGTATATGTCCCCTCTGTAATTTGAAGTCAGGGGATCTTGATGATAATTAAGGTCCCAGCTCCATATACCTAATCCCAAGTCAGATATCTCTTCTAATAAAACCTTTCTCCTTTTATCAAACATTCCCGAAAAACAGATATTAACCTTGTTGTTTTTAATAAAGTCATCGTCAGGGTTGATTGAATCATAGTGGGCAACGTTACACCCGAGTGGCAGCAGGTGAGTGTTTGTGATATCAAGCTTTTTTTCGTAGTATTCAATGTATGACTCGTCATAAAGAAAAACGTGGTCGCAGTTTTTAAGTATTTTATGTATTCCGGGCCGAACCTTCGCCGGATGCAGTCCGAGCCACGTCACCACCTTTATTCCTTTTTTTCTCAGATCTTTTATTAAGCCCGACAGATCATAGGTATTTATAAGATATATGAACACTATGTCAGGCTTGAATTCTTCAGCCTCTTCTGAGATCTGCTGCGACAAGTACAGATCGTTTGGGTAATCAATAAAGAAAGCAAGGTGTTTTCGTAAATTTCTGAAGATGTAGGACTTTTGTATTTCAGGAGTTTGTAAGGCGTTCCCGTTATACCGGTTAAGCAGGTCAAGTGTGCGCTGGGAAAATTCCGTATCAGTGGTCTGCAGTACCTTGACTTCGTGTCCCAGATCTTTTGCCGATTGTGCTAACCCCGTGATATAACTG
>CAZUNK010000145.1:0-1617 GCA_964622285.1 uncultured Spirochaetia bacterium | reverse complement strand
TTAACAGAAAACAACCAGCTCCCACTGCATTCGGCACGGTGGAAAAGAAACTTAAAAAAATAGTGGCTTGGAAAAACCAACCTGAAAATTTCTTCCGTGAACTGCTGGAAGAGAAAACCTATATAGATAACCCACTCTGGAAAAACGTCGTTGAGCAATATCTTTACGAAGAGGAACAAACTAATAAAAAACCAGCAAAAGACCGTTCCTGATCATTTGGCAATCTCAATCTTTGTAATATAATACATAAGACGCTTATCTCCGGAGTTTTTATGAAACGTCTTATATTTTTTCTACTGATCTTCACGTTCCAGTTCACCCCCAGTGCCTCAGCCAGGTCTGACTACGATATCAGAAACTCCATAGTCAAGATATACGCCCAGGTCATAACCCCCAGCTACTTTGACCCCTGGACCATGAACAGCACCCGGTCTCACACCGGTTCGGGATGTATAATCTCAGGAAATAAAATACTCACAAACGCTCATGTAATAGCCAACCACACCTTAATTCAGGTAAGAAGGTATGGAGAGGCAAAGAGATATACTGCAAAGGTGCTTTACATCTCACATGAAGCGGACCTGGGCATCCTGACGGTTGAAGACCCGGAGTTCTTCAAGGGCGTTAAACCTCTGAAGATCGGTCCACTGCCAAAAACGCAGGAAGAGGTTCTGGTATACGGATTTCCCAAGGGAGGGGACACTCTCAGCATCACAAAAGGAGTTATCTCCCGAATAGAACATGAACCTTACGCAAACAGCAATATCCCTTTTCTTGCAGCACAGATAGACGCACCTATAAATCCCGGAAACAGCGGCGGTCCGGCAATAAACGACGGCGTTATAGTTGGAATAATAATGCAGACCCTCACCAGGTCGGAAAACATAGGTTATATGGTCCCACCACCGATCATCAACCACTTCCTGAAAGATATTAAAAAAGGCAGTTACAGTGGGTTTCCGTCTCTGGGCATAAGGGTGCAGAACATTGAGAACGAAGGACTGAGAAAAAAATACGGACTGAAGAGCGGTCAAACCGGCGTGCTTGTAACGAACGTCATCCCCGGGTCACCGGCAGAAGGCAGGATAATGGTCAAGGACGTGCTGATCTCAATTGAAGGAAAGCAGATCTCAGGGAACGGCACCGTGGAATTCAGACACAAATCAAGAACTCATTACTCATACTACATTCAGGACAATCAGATAAACGACAAACTGGACCTGGAGGTCCTGAGAAACGGCAAACGATTGAAAGTCAGCGTCGTGCTTGACAGATCAATGCAGGAATTGCATCTGGTAAAACTTCAGAGCAACACGCTGCCGACCTACTTTATTTACGGAGGACTGGTCTTTTCTCCGCTTACCGCCAATTATCTCAAGGAGTGGGGAAGAAGCTGGTTCAGTAAGGCACCAAGCGAACTGATAACGGTTGCCAAAAACAACCTGAAAACAAAAAAGGACGAGGAAGTAGTTGTCCTGATCAAAATACTGGCTGCTGAAGTCAACGCCGGATACCATGAAAGCAGAAATTTAATAATTAAAAAAGTAAATGGAAAAGAGATTGGAAATATCAGAGAACTGGTCAGAACGGTTGAAAACTCCAGAGGAGATTTTATAA